>JAYELL010000107.1 GCA_034717495.1 Chloroflexota bacterium
CCTGCGGCCCAAAAGCGCGGCGCCCCGCGTCGCTTTTCGACCAGACTTTTGGGGACAGGCGCATGCCGGCCGCGTCAGTCCCAACAGGGAGCGTGAGTCTTAAAACGGATACGATCTGTTTGCGCCCCGGTGAAGAGTGTGATAAAATCAGCCATTGCCCGTGGTTTGGAGCAGGCTGCTGCCCTTGTATGTCTGAGAATTGTTGTCCCTGTGTCCCACATGATGATCCCTGCTTATTGACGCGGGTTGTTTGTCGTTGCTGTTGTACAGGCTTTCCCATATCTCAGTCCGATGTAGCAATTGCTCAGTCTCTGCCGAAGTAAGTGCCAACATCCTTAGATGGAGTAAGGACAATGACAAGAAACCGAGATAGCATCGTCGATGCCAGCAGGCCCAGCGCCGGTCGGATATATGACTACTACCTGGGCGGTCACCATAACTTCGAAGTTGACCGTCAGACGGCCGAGCAAGTTCTGCAATTGCTGCCTTTCTTGAGAAAAATGGTGCGCCTTCAGCGGTGGAGCCTGCAGGATGTTGCCGAAGAACTGACAATCAATCGTGGTTACGACGTCATCATTGACTTTGCTTCAGGAATCCCCACCCAGGACCATCTCCATGCTGTTGTGCCTTCAGGCACGACGGTGATCTATTCCGATTACGATCCGGTCGTAGTCGAGTATGCGCGTGAGATTCTGGGTGAAACCCCGGATGTGTATTTCTTCGAGGCGGATGCCCGCAGACCGGAGGAATTTCTCAATCGCCCAGAGTTGCTCGATATTCTGGGTGATAGGCGACGGGTGGCTGTTGTCTATTGGGGAATTGCAGGGTTCTTGACCGACGAGGAGATCATTCACGCAGTTCGAGTCCTGTATGATTGGACCGCGGATGGCAGTTGTTTGGCGTTTAATGCGCAGGTTGCCGATGCAAATCCTTCCGATCCATCAGGCGCCAGGGTGTTGAAGATATACGAGGAGATGGGTACTCCTATCCATGTTCGTTCTCGCGATCAGTACGAGGAGTTGCTTCGGCCCTGGCGGGTTGACCAGGGCGGTTTTGTCTCTCTGCTCGACTGGCACGGCTTCGACGAATCTGATTTGGGTGAGGAGAGTAGAGATGCCTTCGGGCCTACCGGTGCAGGCTACGGCGTATATCTTGAGAAGTGATTTGGTGGTTTGTGATACAGGAACATTGCGATGATTTGTGCCCTCCGGTTTTTTTCTCTCGGTTTTAATCCCACCCTTTTTGAATGAAGGACTTTTCGCAGCATCTCAGCCAGGATCAACTCTCGGACGAACTTGTGAGGACATTACGCACTACAGTGTTCTCAAGTGGCTTGCGGGTTTCGCCGCGGCGGGTTAAGCAGATAGGCGAAGAGATGGCGGCAGACTTTTTCCGCTATTACGATCAGCGAGACCAGGATTCAGTTCGACAGTATGGCGTTTCTTTGGCTGGGGAAGGACTTGGCCCCAGGTCGATGCTGGTGATGGTGGAAGCCTTGGGTCAGATGTGTCGGGAGGCCTCCAATCCGGTGGTGGAACTTCCGGATGTGGCTGGGAAATACTCGATGGCGCTCCTTGAAAGTTACATCGCAAGCCGGGAGGAGAATCTTCTGCGTGAACAGGAACTCACACATCGAGCCCACCTTCGGGCGCTGGGCGTGAGCGAGGGATAGTCGAATTGACTGACCTGGTCGACGCTGCCGAAGCCAGGATTGATAAGTTGGCTCAGGCTCGCGAGGAATTGAGCTCAGCGATCTTTGGGGCGCTGCGGGCGACATTGTTTGAAAGCCGCGCCTTCATTCGGCCAAAGGATCTACGGCGTTTGTCTTCTGAGGAGACAGACGCTTTTTTTGGCTTTTTGGCCGATGGGGAATCAAGCAGTGTGGCCGATCGAGGAAAGAGATTGTGTCATCGCGGGGTGGGCGATCTGGCCGTCCTGAGAATCGGCCAGGTACTTCGGCGATTCGTAAGCGATAATACCAGCGAGCAGGATGTAATCGACCTCCTGGAGGCGGCCGAAGGTTATCATCGCGCGTTATTGCAGGGCTACCTCGGTGCCCAGCGCGATATCATCCTCGAAGAACAGGAACGTATCAGGTTTGCTTTGCAGCAGACTTTGCACCGTTATACGATCCAGGTTCAGACGGCTTCCGAGGTGGCCCAGGCTACGATCTCGACTCTCGATTTGGGCGAATTGCTTACGACTGCAGTTGATTTGATCGGAGAACGCTTCTCCTTGGATTACGTCGGCGTTTACCTGGTCGATGAGGCCCAACAGTACGCCATTCTGCGAGCCGCGATCGGCCTGGCTGGACGGCGGCGGATGGCTACCGGACATCGACTGCGAGTGGTTGGTCCCTCAACCGTGGGAAGATGTATTAAATCCCGACAGCACCTTCTCGTGAATGATATTTCGGGGGCAGTGCTCCACGTGGAGACTTCCTGGGTCGAGGGTGTCCGCTCGGAGATCGCCCTGCCCTTGATCACCCGCGATTCGGTGATCGGCGCCCTGACGGTGCAGAGCAATCGAGCCAGTGCCTTCTCCTCCCTCGATGTCCCCGGATTCCAGATCATGGGGGACCAGGTGGCCAACGCCATTGCCAACGCCCGCCTCTATGCCGCTGCTCGCCGTCGCGCCGACGAACTTTCTCTCGCCTACGAGCGCCTCAAGGATCTGGAGGAACTCAAGGACCAGTTTGTCCAGAACGTCTCCCATGAATTGAAGACACCCTTGACCCTCGTCACCGGCTATGCCGATGCTATGAAAGCGGCTCAGTTGGGTCCCATCACACCGGAACAGATGGAGGCCCTGGAGGTCATCTCTCGCTCCTCCAGCGCCTTGGGTGACCTGTTCGACGATATCCTGACCATTTTGCAGGTAAGCGCTTCCCGGCCCAGCATTATTCCCATTTCGCTGGCGGAGGTTGCGGGGTCGCGGGTGGTGGAATTCGAGGCAGAGGCCAGGGAAAAGGACATTACGATCGAAGCCGATCTACGACCTTCCGGACAGCTCAGTTTCGTCGTGGTCCGCCCCAACCACATTCGCCGCATTGTCGACAACCTGTTGAGCAACGCAGTGAAGTTCACCCCCAGTGGTGGTCAGGTTTTGGTTCGCGTCTGGGAAGGTGAGGATCAGGTGTTCCTGGATGTTTCCGATTCCGGCATCGGTATTCCCCTGGAAGCCCAGGATCGGGTATTTGATCGTTTCTTCCAGGTCGATGGCTCCGTTCGCAGACGTTTCGGTGGCACCGGGCTGGGGCTGGCCCTGGTTCGTGAACTGGTTGAGTATTCCGGTGGCACCGTGGCGGTTTCCAGCCCAGGTGTGAACCAGGGCACTACCTTCACGGTGGCCTTCCCCGCTGCTCAGATTTGATTTCCTGATGTCGGAATGTCAACATATCGATATCGCATTCTGGAATCATGACATCATGACATCAAAACGCCGCCGCGCCCCCGCGGTCTCGCTCAGTCGATCCCCATGCGCTTCTGGAAGTCGGCCGCGGTTGCTGTGAGGCCCTGTTCGAGCGAGACCTCGGGGGTCCACTTTAGCAGGCGTTGCGCCTTGCTGATATCGGGCTGGCGTATCTTGGGGTCATCCTCGGGCAAGGGCTTGAAGACCACGCCGGCTTCATTGCCCGTTATTTCGTTGATCAGGTGGGCAAAACGAAGGATGGTCATCTCATGAGGATTGCCCAGATTAACCGGACCAACTTCGTCGGAGAGAAGTAAACGCAGGAGTCCTTCGACCAGGTCGGCAACATAGCAGAAGCTGCGGGTCTGAGAACCATCGCCATACACCGTCAATGGTTTTCCACGCAATGCCTGCCCCAGGAAATTCGGCACGACGCGGCCATCCTCGATCCGCATGCGGGGTCCGTAGGTATTGAAGATGCGAACGATGCGGGTATCCAGACCGTGGCTGCGGTGATAAGCCATCGTCATGGCTTCGGCAAAACGTTTGGCTTCGTCGTAGACACCTCGCGGTCCTATGGGGTTCACATTGCCCCAGTAGTCCTCCGGCTGGGGATGTACGAGGGGATCGCCGTATATCTCGGAGGTCGAGGCCAGCAGAAAGCGAGCCTCCTTGGCTTTTGCCAGCCCCAGCGCCTTGTGGGTACCCAGGGCACCAACCTTCAGTGTCTGTATCGGGAAATTGAGGTAATCTACCGGACTGGCCGGCGACGCGAAATGCAGGACCGCGTCCACGGGGCCTTCCAGGTAGATGTAATTGGTGACATCGTGAAAGATGAAGGTAAATTGTCGAGTGCCTGCCAGGCGGGCGATATTATCAGTGCTGCCCGTGATCAGATTATCCATGGCAATGACATCATGACCGTCTGCAACCAGACGTTCGCAGAGGTGAGAACCGATAAAGCCGGCACCGCCGGTGACGAGAATACGCATGAATTCAGGTCTCCTGTTCAAATATCGTTCCACGAGCGACCGATCAGACCCAGGCTGAGCATAAACAGGATCATCAGGTCGGTCAGGAACACGGAATTGTCGATCAGCCCGTGGAGCAGGGTGGCAACCAACGATGCCAATAGACCAAGCATCAGGGCCCACTGATCACCGCTCAACGATTTCAAGCGTTGCCGGCCCTGCCAGAATCCCGCAGCAAAGAGCCAGACGCCGACGATGACACCGATCAAACCAAGCCGCGTCCAGAAATCCAGAAGGATGTTGTGGGGGTGGCTCAGATTCAGTTCCTGCCATGCGGTCGGCAGGGCATAGATAGTCCGGTAGGTGTAGAGGAAGTTATCCAGACCGACGCCAAGCCAGGGATTGTCCTTGATCATGTTCCAGGCGCCCCGCCAGAGTTGGACCCGCTGGTAACTCGTGCCATCATTCAGATCAAACAGCCCGGCGAAACGTTCTGTGCTATAGAGGGGTATGAGCAACAAGAATCCAGCCGCAACCGTGGCCAATGCGATCCAGCGCCAGCGTCCCCCGGCAGCAAATCCCAGGAAGAGGATTGCAGCTGGCAGGCCCAGAATCAGGGCGCCCTTGCTGTAGGTCAGGAGCAACGCTGCAAGCACAGGCAACAGCAGCAGCAGAGCCAGGATGCGCCGGTTGCGGCTTCTGCCCAGCGCGCTGACTGCGATCAGCACAGGGGCAACATGGGCCAGGTAAAGAGCCAGGTTGTTGGGTGATCCGAAGGGCCCTCGAATGCGCCTCACCCCTTCGGCTACGATCAGGTCCAATCCTGTCACGGCCTGGCTGAGGCCCCAGACTGCCACGATGAGGGCTCCCAGGCCAACAGCCCAGGTGACGGGCCAGGGGTCAAAGGCACCTTTTCCCACCGGAGGCGACAGCCTGACCAGTCCGTAAACCAGCACACCCGCCAGGATCACAGTACGAAATTCGCGGGCGGCCACACCAAAATGGACTGCGAAGGGCAAAGAGAGAATCGAAATCAGTAACAACGCGACCACGGCCCAGTCCAGTATGGAAAGCTTTAACAAGGGCTTATTTGTTTCATTGTTCTTGTCCCTCCCCGTTGCCAGGTAGACAAGGATGGTTCTGACAACCAGAGCGACAGCGGTCATCCAGATGATCAGTTCCGTGGGGCTGAACCCCCGGCCCAGGATGTGGACAGGCACCAGGAAAAGGGGAATCGACAGGGCTATGAGGGCAATACCGGCGGCTGGAAAGGGCACCAGCCAGAGGAAGAGCAATCCTAACCCGATGATCCCGAGGAAACCGGGCAGGATCACTGAAAGCAGTGCCAGAAGAGCCGCCGCCCCATAGACCAGGGGGACCGGCAGATTGTCAAGCCGCTCGAAGCGTTGCTGTATTCCTGCGGGCGACTGGGATCCCGTAGAAGTGACCCACGATCTCACGGTGGCGCTGCTGGCCATCAAACAGATCAGACCTATGCCTGCCAACAACCAGGGTAGCCAGGCGGGCCAACTTGTGGCAGGCTTGCTTTCGATCACAATCTGTTCCAGTGGCCACTGCTGCCAGCCGCCATGGGCGCTGATTTCCATCCGGTGGGGACCGCCAGCCAGGTTGCGGGCGACCGAAACCACTGCCCTTCCTGCCAGCGGATCGTGGAGCAGCAGATTGGAGCGCCCATTGTCATCGACAGGCAGGGCGTTGGCGGGCGCACCGTCGACAGTGACATCCAAATAGCCCCAGTAGGGACCTCGCTGAATCGTCAGGGCTGCACCGGTACCTTCGAACTGCACCAGCAACCGGTTGTTAGCGATGGTTGCGCCATGGGGTGGGTCTGCCGCCAGATCTGTGATCCGCCAACCACCTTGTTGCGAAACAGCCGGATGAGAAGGGGGCCAGACCCCGGGAGAAAGGGGTTTGACGTCATGGTTCCACTTGTCGAGGGCATTCAATGCCGGGCGCTTCAGGCCGTCTTCTGTTACTAGTGCGAAGCCCCAGTGAGGATCGCCGGCTGGCTGAGGGGGTTGCCACCAGGCCCAGGCCATGCCACCCAGCCAGGGCCAGAAACCTCTCGCCCGTTCCGCAGCCGCTGCAGCCCACTCGGCCTGGGTGGCCTCGTCTACCGATTTCCAGGGACTCTCGCTGCCGGTCATAGTTGGTGATGGCGCATGCCAGCCGAACGAGGACAACCAAAGGGCTGTGCCGGCATCTTCGTGGTCCTGCATGACGTCACGCAGCAGCATCGCCCGGTTGAAATTCAGTACCTCCTGGTGTGCCGGGTCCGACGGAGGCAGATCAAATCCGTAGGGCTGTGCCGACACCGCATCGAAGTAGGGGGCTGCCCCCGAACTGTAAAGATCGTCCAGATAGCTGATATCGCTCTGGTTGATGCCACCCGGCTCCACATTGGGAGCCAGGGCAGCGGCCATCACAATGGCTTCTGGATCTGCCTCCCGGATCTGGATGGCCGCTTCCCGCAACAGCCCGGCATACTCGGTGGCATCGACCGGTCCGGCGCCCCAGTGAGGGGCGATATTGGGCTCATCCCACACTTGATAGAATCTGATTTGCTCGCCGTAACGTTGAGCGAATGCCGCCGCGAAGTTGCCAAAATCGGCGCTGGTCCCGGGGGGTGCCAGGGGGTTGGCACTGTCCTGTTGTGGCCGTGCCCAGGCGGGTGAACCATCTAGGACGGCCACCAGGCTAAGACCACTCTCATCAATCGCTCGGACGATTTCGTCCCATTGCGACCAGTCGAATTCCTGCGGCTCAGGTTCTATGAGATCCCAGGGGAAGCGCTGGCGAACCCACCCGAAACCAGCGCCTGCGATTGCCTGCAAGACATCGTATCGTTGGGCATTGTCGCCATATTGTTGTAGCGCGACATTTGTGCCCATGATGGGGCTGTGTCGCGGGATAACGGCTTGAGTTGGGGGGTCAACCGACGGGGTAGCGGGCAGAACGCCGGCCCAAAGCAGCAGGGCGGTCGCCAGCAGGAGTACACCCACAAAAACGAGTAGTCCTTTGCCCATAGAGCTTAAATCCTACCATAACGTTCCATGTTTTGACGAATCCCCTGACTTGGGCTAGAATAGGTCGATTGGCCCGCACCCTGGTCAACAATGGGAGCGGGTCAACCGCGCAAATAACGAGTATGTTTGTGGTGGGCGGCTCTCTGTAGGCGGCCCCCTCAGATTTGGAATGCATGGCTGGCGATTTCTTGGCGGCGGTCGGGTGAGAGATGGAGGAAAAGCAGAGAAAAATGGATGAGTTCACCATTGAAATTCAGAAACGCACCGAAGTGGGCAGCAAAGCGCGGCTTTTACGCGTTCAGGGTGTGGTCCCCGGTGTCCTTTATGGCGGCGAGGCAGACCCGGAAAATGTTCAGGTCGATGGCAAGACATTCGATAGAATGCTTGCCAGGGGTGGCGCTGCCCATGTTGTCGAACTGGTTGGCGATGGAATTCCCCAGACACAGGTCTTAATTCGCGAGGTGCAACGTCATCCCGTCCGGCGAAACGTCCTGCATGTGGATTTCGTGCGGATCGCCAGGGACGTCAGGATTCGAATGGCCGTTCCCGTGGTGTTGTTCGGTGAGGCGCCCGCCACTGCAGAGGGTGCAATCTTACTTCAGGGTATGGATGCCGTTGAGATTGAGTGTCTACCGGCTGATTTGCCTTCGCAGTTCGAAATCGATGTCTCCGGTCTGGAGCATATCAGCGACCGTGTTACGTTGGATGATTTAATACTCCCGGAGGGTGTGGTGTTGTACGGTGAGGTTGGCGACAAAACGATCGTCAGTCTTACCATACCTCGTTCTGTGCTTCATGACGAAGACGAGGAAGCGGAAATCCTTGACGAGGAGATGCTTGATGGTGAGGTTGAAGCTGAAGAGGCTGAGGCTGAATCCGAGCAAGACTGAAGCATCAGTTGAAAGTGTGGTAATAAATGGCGGCAGGCCCATGGGCTGGCCGCCATTTTTGATGTCAGCCCAGGGAGATACCCAGCTGTCTTGCGGTTTGAATTAAATCGCAATCCATTGGGATGGAACGAGGCACCCTGGCGACGCGTGACAGAGGCAGGTCGGTAAGGAATTCGCCGCGCAAAGCGACCATCCGGCCGAGTCGTCCCTGCTCAATCAAGCGTACGGCAGCGGCACCAAAACGAGTGGCCAACACGCGGTCGGTACTGCTTGGTGTGCCACCGCGCTGGACATGGCCCAGCACGGTTACCCGGATATCGTAATCATGCTGGCTGCTTTCCGGCGGCAACTGATCTCGCCGTTTTCTCAGCAACCAGGCCAGATGATCGCCGATACCGCCAAGTTTGGGTTTATCCTCGCCGGGCAGCGGGTCGCGGAAGACCTTATCGCCACCGGCGACACTTGCCCCTTCGGCAACGACCACGATGGCCGAACGCTGGACCTGGGCAAAACAGCGCTGGAGTCGATTGTAGACGGTGTCCAATTCGAAGGGGTGCTCCGGGACCAGAACCACGTCTGCTCCGCCCGCCACACCTGAGTGCAGAGCAATCCAGCCTGCGTGACGGCCCATCACCTCCACGATCATTGCCCGATGATGGCTTTCTGCTGTGGTTCGCAACCTATCAATGGCTTCAGTGGCGATACCGACGGCCGTATCAAAGCCGAAGCTGACATCGGTGCCATCTACATCGTTGTCAATGGTCTTTGGAACCCCAACCATGGGAGCACCCATGTCGTGGAGCTCCCGAGCAATGCGCATTGTGCCATCCCCTCCAATCACGACGACGGCATCCAACTGTAGCTCTCGAATTCGCTCGAGCACGCGAGGGGTCACATCAAGCTCAACCCTATTCCCTCTGAGGCGCTTCGAATAGAGGAAGGGGTTTGCACGGCTGGCCGCGCCCAGGATGGTGCCTCCCTGTGCCAGAATACCGTAGACCGATTCGAAGGTGAGTGGCACGGTGGCATTCTCATCGGTGATCAGTCCCTCGAAACCATCCCGAATTCCGATGACCTGCCAGCCGTAGGTCAAGATAGCGGTTTTGACCACTGCCCTGATGACGGCGTTCAGGCCCGGGCAATCACCGCCGGCAGTGAGAATACCGATTCGTCGGATGGGTTGTCTTGTTCTGATGAACCGCATTGTCTACCTCATGGCAGTGTCCTGCAATGGTTGCGACCCGCGATCGACGGCAAGGCTAGCGGAAGGAAGTCGTGGTCCACTGGAGAGGGTTGATGGCAAATCCGTGCAACCGCAGTTCCCAGTGCAGGTGATTGCCGGTGCTCAGTCCGGTTGTTCCTACATGGCCGAGCAGGTCACCAGGTTGCACGATCTGTCCCGCCACAACCGCGATGTCGAACAGGTGCCAGTAACCGGTGTAGACGCCGCCACCATGGTCGATTATCACCGCGTTGCCACGAACGGTCAATGGTTCGGCAAGAACGACCGTTCCTGGGCCGGCAGCGGTCACTGCCGCGCCCTCTGGCGCGGCGAAATCCTGACCCGAATGGAAGCCGCTGACAGGGCCACCATTGTAGGATCGCCTCTGCCCGTATGGCGCGCTGGTGACATACTGATCGCCAATGGGACGCAAGAATTTTCGCTGCCAAACCGGCTCGGTTTCGGGCAGACTCCAGATAGCCGCCAGTTTCTCTGCTTCGGCCCGAACCAGGTCGGGCTGTAAGAGACCACCTTTGGACGGCGGCAGAACGATATCATAGGTGGGATACCCGCCTTCGACAACCTCGATCGGCCACTGCATGCCACCTGTTTGCTCAAGGTCATCCTCGCCCTGCCAGGAGAGATCGAGGCGCGCGTAGCCCGGTTCGTGTAAGGCGTGGATAGCCACCAGCCCCCAATGTGCGCCATCCTGCGTCCGTCGCAACGGAACAATTTGATCGCCCAGAGTCATTGTCAGGCTGATCGGATCGCTCGTCTCGACCTGGATCAGCACCGCACTTCCCTGGGTAGCTTTTTCCGGCCAAACGACGATTCGCTGGATCGGGCTATCGGGCAGTGCAGGTGATGGGCCACCAGGGTCTGCAGGAACCAGGAGGTCCTGGCCGATCCAAAGACGTGCCTGCGATGGCATTCCGTTGATCTCCTGTAGCATTTCGGGGGAAGTGCGAAAACGCCGCGCGATACGGCCGAGGGTATCGCCTGGTTGGACCTCCACCCTCAGCAGGGGCGCGTTGGCTGGCGGGATTACCAGCCACTGCCCGGCAAAGATCTCATCTGGGTCGGCCAACAGATTGGCGGCAGCGATCGCATGCACCGTGCTGCCAAATTCCTGGGCGATGGCTGAGAGCGTGTCTCCGGATTGCACTTCGTAGCGCGATACAGTCTCATCCTGGGCGTTAGCTGGTGATGGGGAAACAAGGAAGAGGCCCAGCGCGAACAGGAGAAGGAGCGCGGTCGCCAGACGCTGTGCCAGCTTCGCCCGGTAAACGGGATCGATGGACCGCCGCTTTTGCGTGTACCACGCGGTCGCCCGCGGGCGCGGCATAGTGCCCGGATTGTCATCGCTGTGCCGTCGGGTGTGCATAGTGCCTTGTCTTACTCGTAGATCTCCGGTTTCAACACACCAATAAAGGGCAACTGCCGGTAAAGCTCGGCGAAGTCAAGGCCATAGCCCACGACGAACTCGTCGGGTACCTCGAATCCCACATAGTCGATCGGTACCTCGATCTCGCGCCGGGACACCTTGTCGAGCAAGCTGCAGACGTGAATGGTCGCCGGATTTCGTTGGCGCAGTAAGCGCAGCAGGTAATCAAGGGTTCGACCAGAATCTACGATGTCTTCCACGATCAGAATGTGACGGCCCTCGATCGCGTCATCCAGATCTTTGAGGATGCGGACCACGCCACTGCTTTCCGTGCCAGCGCCGTAACTGGCAATGGCCATGAAATCTACCGCCAGGGGCAGGTCTATCCGCCTGATCAGATCGGCCAGAAAGAGCATGGCGCCCTTGAGGACGGCGACAATCACGATCTCCTCGCCGGCGAAATCCCGGGTAATCCGGGCTCCCAGAACTGCCACGCGTGCCTGGATTTCCTCGTCCGAAATGAGGATTTCTGCCACATCGTTATACAAACTTGAAGGGTCTCGCGCGGGTGTCAAATCAACCTCCTGTGTACACGTAGTTGATGGTGACGAGTCAGTCGGCTGTCAGGCCCCTCCAGGAAGGGGCGCCGGTCGCCGTGATGTCGACAACTGGCACCTCCGCCAGTTTCTCCTCAGGCCCGACCGGCTGGACATAGTCGGCGCTGACCCAGCCATAACGCAAGTTGACACAACAAACCTGCCACCAGCTGTCGTCGGCCAGCCGGGCCGTGACGGGCAACATTCTACCGGCCGGCAGTTGAGCAAGCTGTTCCGCGGCGATGCTGGGGCCACTCCTGACATTGAGTGCCGCGGTTTCGACGCGGACGGCGGCGTGATCGGGCTCGGCAAGGACAGGCGCGACCCAGGATGAGGAGATCGCCACTGCCGGTGGCGGGTCATAGTTGGATGGCGCGCCGCTCTTGAACCGGCCGGTCCATTGGGCAGTCAGGTGCAGGAAGAGATCACCGTAGCTCCGGCTTGGCTCGATGTAGGTGCCTTCCGGCCACTCATTCCAGGACGTGATGATGACCCAGTCGGGATTGCTGTTGATGGCAGCCTGCCAGGTCTGGACATAATAGGACCCATTGTCGCGGCCCCGGATAAAGGCATTGCCGCGGCCTGTGCGCGTGTCGTCGTAGCCGGGCATGGTGGTAGCCACCCAATAGCGATGTCCACCGTATTGCTGGCCGGCATTGTCGACCCAGCGGCTGAACTTGTTGGCCGTGTACGACACATCGCTGGGCGGGTTCCAGGTGACAGAGTAGAGATGATGGCCATCGAACACCGACTGATAGCTCATATCGATGCCTTCGGCAATCCAGATGCTGTCGTGATTCGGGTCCACCTGGTTTCGGATCCACTGCCAGGTTGCCAGATCGAAGCGCTGTTGGCGCCAGAAAAAGAACACAGGTTTGCCATTCGCTCGCAGGTAAGCGGGATGGGCGGCGTGAACTCGCAGTGCGTGCTGAAGCATCTCGACCACGGACCCGGGTCCAGCAACAAATGGGCTGGTTACCTCGACGTCAAGCCCGACCCTGAAACTGCGGGCGGCCGCGACGTCCAACATGGCCGCGAAATTGCTCTCGGTCTGGTTGTTGACGCCGCCCCATGGGCCGTACCAGCTGACCACAAAGGCATCGATACCAGCGCCTTGCGCCTGGGCGATATGGCGATCCATGGTGCCCTGATCGCGACTGACGTAGGTCTGAACCGGAAAATCGGGCACCTTGGCCGGTGTCCAGCTGTTTTCGTCGAACCAGGTATAGTAGAAAGCCAGCACCAGTGGCGGGCCACCCGCTTCAACTGGCGCAGTCGAGTTGGTTGGTAAGCTCCCTGCTGCCTGGAAAAGCGGCGCGGCAACCAGACTGATAATTATGGTGATCAGGATGTGCAGAATTCTTCTGGGCAAGCGGTTCCTCAGTGTTCTGAGCGTGATGGGATCGATTATACCAGACGGAACCAGGGAAGGCCAAAGAATCAGGGACGCGGGGATGGGGAGACGTGGGGACGCGGGGATGGGGGGACGCGGGGACACGGGGATGGGGGGACACGGGGACGCCGCCAGCAGGCGTACCGTGAGGTAGGGAGGGTTTGGACCACGGTGGCGCGAAGGTCCGCGAAGGTCGCAAAGCGCGAAGGGCACGAAGCAGGAAGGGAGTTGATGGCAGGCAGAAGACGGCAGAGAGACGGGTAGGAGTCGAGGCTTTAGCCGGGGGGAGCGACGCGAGGACACAGGAGGGTTTGGACCACGGTGGCGCGAAGGTCCGCGAAGGTCGCAAAGCACGAAGGGCACGAAGCAGGAAGGGAGTTGATGGCAGGCAGAAGACGACGGACCGCGGACGGCAGACGGCGGCCGGCACAGAAGAGGGAGGTCAGTGGTCACGCATCCTGTGTGAAAGGTGCATCGGCTCGACTTGCCGGTCTGAAAAACCAGCGACCCGCTGCATCTCAGAGAAACGGCGGGTCGCTGGTAGTTCTATTCGGCGATGGGCAAGCGGAGGTCCAGGATCATCGTTGCAGGATCGGATTTACCATCCATCCAGCTCTGTTCCAGTCCCTACTCATGACCTATTGCCGGGCCATGATCATTCGCATTTCGGCTTCGTCATCCTTGATTACATCGCCGCTGACATCGAAGGTCACGCTGTAAACTGTGCCCGTGAATTCGAAGGGCGTTTCGTAGAACGGTGCCACCGGGGCACCAGGGTCGGCGCCAACGGTGATGCCGCCGGTTAACCCCAGGCTGAGAGGGGTGGTGTAGGGAAAGTCATTTTGGCCCACAAGCCTGTCATCGATGTAAAGTTGGGCGCGGCCTGGCGTTCCCTTGCCGTTGGCGATATCGGGCGGTCCGGAGACTTCGAACTCGAAACGCAGCTCGTGATGCCCAGTCGTCACCGCTTCGGTGGACTCGACATGCAGGTAGTCGCGAGCCACAAAGTTTTGCACGTATTGCAGTTTGCCATCCTGGACGAAGAGGGAGTAGCCGCCGTCGGTGCCTCCGAAGGAGACCAGCACGCCCCCCGAGCTCCCTTCTGGAATGTCCACGTCGGCCGTGATCGTGTGGGTTCGATTCAAGAGTTGCGGGCCGGCGTTGCTGGGTACCGCCTGCGTGTGCGGGTAGAAGGTGTAGCTGGTGCGATCTTTGGTAAGCTGGGGACGCTCTTCTGCGAAACGCAGCGTGCCGCGTCCATCCACCGGCAGCACATTGTACTTGCCTGCCTCGACGTACCACATACCGATCATGTCGATCAGCTTGGCTCGGACCTCGTCGGCCACGTTGCGTCCCTCGTTCAGCCACGTCTTGAGGGCGCCGACCGCGTTCTCCAGATTCAGCTCAGCGAGATTGTGGTTCTCGGCAAAGTCCTCTGCCACGTGATACAGTTCCCAGCCCGTGGCATCCAGCTCCGTCAACTTCTCGGCCGGGATTGGCTCGCCGAAGAATGCACCCGATTCGCTGAACGAGGGGCCGGGCCAGGGGCAGACCGCCCGCCAGCCGTCGTGATAGATGGAGCGATGGCCCATCATCTCGAAGTATTGGGTGTGATGGTTGCTGGCTGCCTCGCTGTCTTCAAATGTGTGAGCAAAGCTGACACCTTCCATTGGGGATTGGGTAACGCCCTTGATGCTGGCCGGCGGATCGATCTTGAGCATGTCGAGCACGGTGGGGACCATGTCGATGGCATGGGTGAATTGGGTGCGAACTGAGCTTTTGGCCTGGATGCCCTTGGGGAAGTGGACGATGAAGGGATCGCTGATACCGCCGCGGTAGGTTTCGCGCTTCCAGCGGCGGAAGGGGGTGTTACCTTGTATGATATGCGAGCAATCGGTTGCGAAATCGACCGTTGCGCAGAAGCCCCGCGCCCGGGAGATAGATATCCCCGGCTATTATGGGTGAATCCACTGATTGAGGCACAACTCAGCGATTATCTCACCTATTGCACCGCGATATTGTAGTTAGGGGGCACAATCTGGAACCAGCTGTTGCCCGGTTTGAGAGCCAGGGGATTGCCGCTGCCATCCACCAGCTCCAGGTTGTTCCATTTATCGGGCACGCGCCAGCGTCCCTCGACGGCGACGCCATCCCTCAGCACGATAGCCCGCCCCTCGCGCCCGGTCAGGTAGGTGCGAACACTTTTGCTGCCTATGCTATCCTCGACAAGATCGGTTAGCGCATGTTCCACGAACAGGATGACCACATTGGCGGCCGTCACCGGCTGTCCCGTATTGCCGTCGGACATGGGGATCCGACTGGTGCCCTGGAAGCGCTGATAGCGGCCCGTGCCAGGATCGTAGCGCCATTCCACCTGGAAGTAGCCACGGGGGATGTAGGGAACCACTACGCTGTTGCCTGGGGAACCCGCCGGTGGCGAGTCGCTGAAGATAAAGGGCTTGACCGAGGTTGGCGTATTGAGTCCGTTAGCCTCGACATAGGTTCGCAGTTTAGGGATGCTGGTGACCACGCGATTGCGCCAGTCGGAGCTCTCGACATCGGGGTTGGGGTTCATGAAGTATGGCCGGGAGTAACAGCGCTCATCCAGGTCCTGGATTCCCGATTGATAGGCGATCACCTGGTTCGGTCCGACTGCACCGCTGTTGGCCAGGGGGGCGTTGTACATCTGGGCCAACTGGATGCTGGTGGCTCGGTAGGAGCGCACCGGGCCCACTATCGGGGCATCTCCCGCCAGCCAAACCGATGTGAAGCGGGTGGTGTTCATGCTGTCCAGCAATTCCTCGAAGACCAGGTCAGCCCCGTCGAGACCGTAGTATTGCTCGACCTCCGACTGGTGTCCATGCCGGACCAGGAGGATGGGTCGCTGAAGTTGGGCTGGATCAACCTGCAATCCGGTGAGGGGATTGACGTTGCCGCCGACCGCCGGCCGGCTTGGGGGCACCTCCCGCACAGGACGATTCACGTCCAGATTGCACAGGCCCCAAAAACGTCCCGGAGGGGGGGTGTCGAAGTCGGGCACAACATTGCCGATCGCGACAGTGCCTCCGGCACCGGGACCCGATCCGGCGCTGGCAGAATCGCCCCCTGTATCGGCGTTCAGGGGCGGACTATCGATCACGGCGATGGAATCAGTTTCGCCACTCAGGTCGAGGAACTGGCCGGAAACCCAGGCTTGCTCCCCGTTGACGCAACAGAGTTTATACCAGGAGTTGTCCTCGTTGGTGCCCAACACTTCCAGGTTGTCGTTGGTGTAGACCAGGCCCACCTTGCCGTAGCGGGTGCTCGGACCCTTGCGTGCGTTGACCCCGTCTCTGGTGGAACTGGCGAAGGCCTTGGGCTGGGGCGTCGGCGTCGGTGGCTCTTCCGTCGGTTCCGGGGTTTCGGTAGGCTCAGGTGTAGCCGTCGGTGGTTCAGGGGTGTCGGTGGGCACCGTGGTTGGCGGCACCAGCGTATCGGTCGGTACCTGAGCGATGGCCGTAGGTGTTTTGGTCGGCGTCGGGATTGCTTCCGGTTCGTCGTCGCCACAGCCAGCCAGCGTGAACGCCAGGACGATCAGGGCAAAAAACAGTATTGTGCGCAGGATGTTTTCTCTCATTACTTCTTCCTCATGATATGGATCTTGGTATGATTGTCATGATGTCAATATGTCAAGATGCTACATGTCAAGATGCGGAATCATGACATTCTGACATTCCGCCCCTCCGACCTATTCCACGCCGGCATCGGACTTCAGGTTCACCACCTGTTCGGCGCGGATGATCCGCCACTGCTGACGCCCGCGGGGGCGGGCGAACCAGCGTTCCCAGGGCAATCCCCAGTTGTAGGCGACGGAGTCGTGGGCATCATCGAGCAGGTAGAAGGTAATGGTCGATGATGTCAGATCTTCGTGGGGAATCTGGTCGAGGGGAAGACCACAATTGGCGGCATGTTGGCTCAACTGTACGTTGACGCGGGCCGTGAAGGCATCGGTGCCATCCTCCATCTGCTGTGGTTCACAACAGGAGGTCCAATAGGTGGCAGGTGAGACTCGGTAGTCGTGCAGCGTGTCAGCCAGTTCAATGGTGAAGTCGATGGCTGCATCCGGTGTCGCGGCAGCCATCGAATCGGCCTCAACCGGCGCTGCGACCGGAGCGAGCGCCATCACGCCGGTTGCTTGGGTATGTCCGGGATCAGAAAGCCGCCAGAGCTTCAACGCCGCCAACTCGTTCCCCTGTTGAACCTGCGCCAGGTACTCGGTGACACTGTTTTCGGCCGTCGGGCCAGTGCCAGGCCAAAACTCGACAACCAGAATGAATGCCAGAAAAGAAACAGTTGATGTAAGGAGAACGACAAGAGGTAGACGTTGGCGCATTTCGTTAACTCAACTTCCAGGAAGCTCCCAGCTTCCTGGAGATTTTCAACAGTTACAAACAGGCAATCGACTCGCCGGCGCCCGGCCTGTGAGATTGCAATGCCCGCACTTCCTCGCCGAGATCGCGGGCCAGGTAGGTATTGATGAAGGCAAAGACATCCCGAAGATGTTGGAAGGCCCGACCATTTCGCCGGTCCAGCAGCCATTTGGCCTTCACGCGCCTGGTTTGCCGGTTGATGGGTCGCTCGATCCGCACCCGGGGCTGGCAAAACAGGTCGATAATCGTGAAACAGACGAATGGGTCCATTTCAACCGTATGATCCCAGAAGAGCAGGAAGGCCCTCGGGGCGTGAACCAGGAGCTTGCGGGCCGACACCTCATCCTGCACCAGCAACAATTCCTCCGGGAAATCGACCTCTTGCACCCAGCCCTGGCGGTAGTGCTGGCGTTTTTCCTTGGCCTCAAGCGCAACCTTGACCGGCTTGTTCCTTAGCGGCAACCTGAAGAGGAAATCGGGCCGGTTATGAGACTCGGTTTGATCCTTGAAGGGCCATCCCAGGGTGTCCAGCTGGTCCTTGATCAATTCCTCGAAGGAGCGATCAGCCAGGTCCCTGGTCCAGTAGTCGGCTCGACGTTCGTATGTTTCTGACATGAACAGTCCTTTTGCATTTCACCACCGATCACCCTGCCTGGAGTTCACCACACGCGACAGATCAGACCCTTGAGATACTCTCCTTCGGGGAAACTGAGCAGAACCGGATGATCCGAGCCCTGGCTCAGTCGTTCCACGATCTGCGCATCCCGGTTGGCATCAACAGAGGCGCCGAAGATGATCTTCTGGAATAGATCGGCCGAGACCAACCCGGAGCAGGAAAAGGTCACCAGGACGCCGCCGGGCCGCAGGAGTTGCATGGCAAGCAGATTAACATCCTTGTAAGCGCGGGCGGCCCGATCGACCTGTCGCCGGTTGTGCGCGAACTTGGGTGGATCCAGAATGATCGCATCGAACTGTTCCCTGCTTGCCCGCCAATCTCGCAGAACGTCAAACACGTTGCCGAGGATTCCTTCGGCCTGTGCGTCGGGATCAAAACCGTTGAGCGCCAGGTTGCGTTCGCCAAGCTCCAGGGCCTCCAGTGAGGAATCGACGTTGATCACATGGCGGGCACCGCCTCCCAGTCCGTAGACTGCGAAACCGCCGGAGTAGGCGAAGGCATTCACCATGCGCGCGCCGGCGCAGTAGGGGGCAATGCGGCGTCGATTCTCTCGCTGGTCAAGATAGAAGCCAGTTTTCTGGCCGCCAAGGATATCCACGTGAAACCGATAACCGTTCTCCTGAATCGTCAGTGCCGCCCGATTGGGGTCCTCGTCTGGTGCCATGTCGCCGGAGACGATCCCTGCGAACATGGGCAGCCCTTCCTTTTTGCGGACATCCACGTCGGAACGCTCGACGATGGCCTGTGGTTGACACAGTTCCTCGAGAAGCCTGATGATGGTAGGTTTTATCCGCTCCATGCCCAGGGTCAGTATCTGGATAACCAGCCAATCATCGTATCGATCGACGATCAGCCCGGGCAGGCCATCACTCTCGGCATGGACGAGACGGTAGGCATTGGTCGTTGGGTCTGCCGCCAGGGCCGCTCTCTGTTCAATTGCCCGCTCCAGGCGATAGCGCCAGAAGGCCTCGTCGACCACCTCATCGCGCTGCCAGGTGAGAAGCCGAAGCTGAATCTGGGAACGGCGGTTGACATAGCCACGCGCCAGCCAATTGCCACCATTGTCGACGACATCGGCCACCTGGCCATCTTCTGCGGTGGGGTCGATGCGATCGATGGCACCCGAAAAAACCCACGGATGGCGATTTTGCACCGGTTTCAGGCGTTTGGGTTTGAGCGTTACAGTTGTCATGACTGTTAGCGACACTCGCTTTTGGCGATCAGGCGCACATGCAGCACTCGATCCGTGTTATTGGATACCTTCGCCCTTTCGTCGACGCGAAGTCCGCAGACCCAGAGAATGGTGTCCTCGCAGTCAACCAGCAGGGGCCAGCGGTCCCGTGCTGGGGCAGGCACCTTTTCATTGGCGAAATATTCGCCCAGAAGCTTGCTGTGCCCTGCCATGCCCAAGGGCTGGAAGCGATCGCCGTCCTGTCTGGCGCGAAGGCGAAGTGGAGCACCTCCGTCCTCAATAGCCAGCCAGGCCTGCCAGGGATCGCTGTTCTCCCGCCAACCGAACGGCAGATCGGCCTGTGAAATCCAATCGGTTATTATGCACCACTCTGAAGCGCCGATTCGGATCGTTTGAGGCACTCTCAGCGGGAGAGATTGCCGATCCAAAAGAGGGAAACTGTCTATTGGCAGTTCGACAGGTGCCGTGCCCACAGCAAACTGGTGGTAGCCAAGCACCGCTTGTAGATCTGCTGGAAAGGTGATCCGGTCGCCCGTGTGGCCATCCTGGAGGATCCGGCGGGCGTTCTCGATGTGAACGAAGTTGATGTTGCGCAGGTTTTTTCGCAACCGGCCGACTATCTCTCGCAGCACGCTGCGCTGGAGGCTCATAGGCAGGGCGCGCCAGCCAGCGAGATCAACAACAATCCTGCCAGCTGTTTGGTGGACTGTCAGCTTGTCAAAGGCATCGTCCACCAATGTTCGCAGCAGGGCATAATCGTCACCCAGGACTTGGGCTGAGTTGCGCAGTATCCGGCGAATCTGGGGGTTATACTGTTCCAGGATCGGCAGGAGTTCATGGCGTAGCCGGTTGCGAAACAGGGTCGTGTCCTGGTTGGAGCGGTCGAAACGGGGCACCAGATCGTGATCGGCACAGTAACGCAGAACAGCATCGCGCGGGATCTCAAGCAGGGGCCTGACAACCCGAACGGTTCCCGGAATGGCAGGGAACGATGATCCCGAAGTTGCCGTTGCAGGCTGATCGGCGCCGCTTGCGGTGAGCCGGTAGTCCGATAGAAAGGTTTCGGGCATCATACCTCGCAGCCCTGCCAGGCCGCTGCCTCGAAGCAAATGCATCAGTACAGTCTCTGTTTGATCGTCGGCATTGTGGCCTACGGCAACCGCGTCAGTGCCGAGATCGCCGGCAAGACCAGACAGAAAGGTGTAACGGGCATGGCGAGCAGCTTCCTCCACCGACACCCCTGGCTGCCTGGCCTGGGCCGGCACATCGGCCAATGAAACGGTGCAGGGCAGGCCCCAGGAATCCGCCATCTTATTGACAAAGGCCGCGTCGGCATCAGCCTGTGCACCCCGCAGGCCATGGTGCAGATGTCCCACATGCAGGTTGAGTGCCCAGCTCTGTTCCAGTTGTTTCAGCACATGTAGCAGGCAAAGGGAATCGGGTCCACCGGAAACACCGACGACGACGGTGTCGCCAGGTGAGATCAGGTTGTAGCGCCAGATTGTATTCTCAACGGCCTTGAAGACATCCACGCCGCGATTATACCATAGAGGAAGAGGGTCGGGCGAAGAACAGGACTGTACTTTTGAGGAATTTTGAACCAGTTGTATAATATCACTGATGACTGCCGATATGCCACTCTCCCGAAAAGAAAGCACAATGCAGCCCGGAAACCTTCTGGCAAGCCTGCGAGCGCGCCGAACCTACCTGATTATCTATCAAGGCTACCTGCGCTGGCGCCCCAAGAGCGATTTTGCCGAACTGCTCGAGGTCTTGATTCAAGAAACGCAGGATGCCATCGCATCCATCAGTGGTACCATGCGGCGTCTGGAGGTAGATCCGAAACTGGCTGGCATCAATGAGACATTGCTGGCCCAAGGGGCTCGTCGAAAGGGCACTGCCAGCAAGCTGAACTTTTTGCTGGTCGGCGCCAATAATACGCTGGAGTGGTACCAAACCCTGGAGGCATCTGAAGAGGTCGAGGAAGTCCAGGTGTTGTGGCAGGCGTTGTCTCTGATGGAGCGCCGCCACCGGCAGATGATCGAGGAATTAATGGACAAGATTCAGATAGCGACCAGCCGCGTTTCCTGATGCCGGCGGGGTGCCCGTTCTGAACTGGTGACAAGGAGAGAGGGATGGCGATCAACAAGGTGGGGGTTTGCGGCTGTGGCCAGATGGGTTCGGGTATCGCCGAAGTCTGTGCCCGTGCGGGTTACCAGGTGGTCGTCTATGAAATCGACCAGTCGCTGCTCGATGGTGGACTGGCGAGGATCGAGAAGTCTCTCGCCAGGGCCGTAGCAAAGGCCAAGATTTCTGAACAGGAAAAAGAGGCGGCTCTGGCCCGCATCTCAGGCTGTACGGCAACGGAGAATCTGCGCGACAACGACTTGGTGATCGAAGCGGTCTTCGAGGATATTCAGACCAAACAACATATCTTTTCGATGTTGGACGAGATCGTCCAGCCCGACGCGATTCTGGCAACCAACACATCGTCGATTTCGGTCTCTTCGATTGCCACGGCAACCGATCGGGGTGACAGAGTCATCGGGTTGCACTTTTTTAATCCGGTGCCAGTCATGCCACTGGTCGAAGTGGTGCCCACGGTATTGACCTCCGAGGAGACGGTGGGGCGAGCCAGGGCCTTCGCCGAGTCGTTGGGCAAGACCACCGTTCTGGCCAGCGACACCCCCGGTTTTATCGTCAATCGTCTATTGTTGGCCTTTTTGATCGATGCGATCCGGGCCTACGAACAGGGGCTTGGCAGCAAGGAAGATATCGACAATGCGCTCAGGTTGGGGGCCGGCCACCCCATGGGACCTCTGACGTTGTGTGATTTCATCGGACTCGACGTTGTCGCCCACGTGGCCGACACCTTTTTCGATGCCTACGGCGAAGCTCGTTTCAAGGCGCCACCTCTGCTAACCCAGATGATTGCTGTGGGACACCTGGGCCGCAAGGCTGGCCGCGGATTCTATGACTATGGATAGTTCCCACTCTTGCCAGGCGGTGTCATGACAGGTTTGGACCAGACAACCGTAGACGCTGCATTGATTTCGGTTACTGATCCAGCCCTGGGCGAGAACATCGTCGATCTGGGCTATGTGCGCTCTGTGCGTACCGATGGGTCTGGCGCTATCCAGATCGATCTGCGGTTGCCCTCCGAGGACTATCCTCCTGCAGCAGCCATCCTGCAGGAGGTCCGCGCACAAGTGGCCGTGGCAACCGGTGCAAAAAACATGGAGATCAAACTCGTCAGGGATGGTCTCTGGACGCCCTACGATATGTCTGATCGTATCAAGGTTGTGCTGGGATTGCCATCGGTGGAGCCCCCACCACCTGCCATGCCACGATCTGGCTCGGGCATTGATCGCCTGATCAAAGGCCTGATGCGCCGCATTAGCATTAGATGAAGGAGCCACCCTTGCCTCGTACCCGAACTCTCGTGTTGCTCTCAGTGCCCTGGATAATCAGTGCCATTGTCGGCTGGTTCATCCTGACGGACCAGTGGTTTGCCGGGCCGGACCAGGTCCTGTTGCGTTATCTGTTCCTGGCTGTAATTGTGGTGCATACCATTGCCCTGATTATCGGATGGGCGTTATATATCTGGCGGCGACTGCAGCCAACTCCGGAAAGCCCTGCACTGCCCGAAGAACAGGACCTGCTGCCCGTTCTCCAGGAGATGTCTCCCTCGGAGTTTGAGGTGTGGGTGAAGGAACTGTTCGAGGAGCGGGGATACTGGGTTGAAAATACGCCGGATTCGTCCGATCACGGTATCGACCTGCGGATTGTGGCCCCAGACGGCACGCAGGCCCTGGTACAATGCAAGCGCTATTCGGGAACGGTGGGCGAGCCCGCGGTTCGAGACCTCTACGGCGCGATGCAGCACGAGGATGTGAATCAGGGATATCTGGTCACCACCGGTCGCTTCAGCCAGGCAGCGGAACAATGGGCCGTGGGAAAACCGATTGAATTGATCGATGGTCAGCAGCTGGTGCAGCTGGCATCAGGCGAAGGGACCTTGTGAGTCTTGCTCCTGCGCGAAGTCGGCCCCGAATTGTGGGCCACCGGGGAGCGAAGGGGTTGGCGCCGGAAAACACCCTCGCGGCGTTTCGCGTCGCCATCGAAGTGGGTGCCGACGGGGTGGAGCTGGATGTGCAGCGTTCGTCGGATGGTCATCTGCTCGTTTTCCACGATGACGATTTGCAGCGAATCACAGGGGTTCCCGGCAAGCTGGTCGAATGGCCTCTGGCCCGCTTGAAGGAACTGGACGCCGGCAGCCACTTCGGTCCGCAATTCGCGGGCGAGCCAATTCCTACCCTGGACGAAGTGATTGCCTCCTTGCCGCGGGATTGCTGGATCAACATCGAAGCGAAACGGTCCACCTGGGCATCGGACGGTCTGGAGAACGCCATTGTGGACGTGGTGCGAAACTGGAACCTGTATGAGCGCACGGTCATCTCTTCCTTCAACCCGGCAGCACTTTGGCGAATCGCCCGCATGGATCACCAGATTCCACTGGGCCTGCTTTATGCGCCCCACATGCCGCTGTGGTTGGGCACTGCCTGGCCCCGGCACTTTCTGCGCCTCCAGGACTTGCATCCCCATTTCTCCCAGGTGACGCCGGACCTGGTGCAGCAGGCTCGACAGGCGGGGCAGGCGGTCAACACCTGGACTGTCAACGAACCCGCGGAAATGCAGGCGATGGTCGATCTGGGCGTTGATGGTATCATTACCGATCAGCCGGCCGGCGTTTTGATGTCAATATTTCAAGATGTCAAAAAGTCAAAATGCGAATCGTGACATGATGACATAATGACATGTTGACATTCTGCCTCGGCAACCCTGCGCCCTTCCGCAAGGAGCGATTGACTTTCCAGGGGTCCCGGGATAAAATAGCCAGCGCCTGATAGCTGTTTTCGCGCATGGACAGGGCCAGGTTTTGCGCCCGCGTTGCCATGCCTCATTTTTCATCCGGAGTCTGTTGTGTCCGCAGCAAAAAAGAAGAACACTCTCGAATACGATTGGGATCCCCGCAAGTCGGTGGTCATTCGCAATGTCGGCGACAAGAATATCCTGCTTGACCTGCCCACCGGTCAATTTCGCCTGGATATCGGTCGCAGCTTTCGCATGACGCCCGAAGTCGCTGATTTGCCGCAGGTCAAGGAACTGATCGCTGCCGGCGCGATCGAGCTTGACGAATAGGACATCGGTCCAATCATGACAGAGAAACTTATCCTGATCGACGGGCATTCCCTGGCTTTCCGGGCCTATCACGCCCTGCCACCCGGGATGTCAACCCGCGACGGCGAACCCACCAACGCCACCTTCGGCTTCTTTTCCATGTTGCTCAACGTGCTGCGTGACGAGGCTCCGGAGTACGTGGCCGTTGCTTTTGACGTGGGTGAGACCTTCCGCCATCGCCAATATCCCGATTACAAGGGGCACCGGGAGCGCATGCCCGACGATCTGCGTCTTCAGATCGAAAGAATCCAGGAGATTGTGGAGGCGCTCAATATTCCGATTTTCACCCGGAAAGGCTACGAGGCCGACGATGTCCTCGGCACTCTGGCCAAGCAAGCCGACGATGTGCCAGTCAATACGATGATTGTCACCGGTGACCGGGATATCGTACAGTGCGTTACCGACTGGACCCATGTGCTCACCAGCGGGCGTCGCTTCAGCGATACGATTATTTACGATCCCGATAAGGTTCAGGAACGCTATGGCCTGGGGCCAGGACAGATCATCGATTTCAAGGCGTTGGTAGGTGACAAGTCGGACAACGTGCCGGGGGTTCGTGGAGTCGGCGAAAAAGGGGCAACCAACCTGCTCCAGCAGTATGACACGCTGGAGAATATCTACGACAACCTGGACGAGATCACGGCCAAGCGCACCCGAAGCGCCCTGGAAGCGGGGCGGGAGGACGCTTTCCTCAGCAAAGAACTGGTCACGATCGTTACCGATGTTCCCGGCGTGACCCTTGATCTCGACGCCTGCCGCACCCGCGACTACGATCAAGTGAAAGTTGTATCTCTCTTCCGCGACCTGGAGTTCCGCAGTTTGGTTGATCGTCTCCCCGCGAGCAGCCGCTCCAAGGAGGCCCAGAGCCCGCCCCCCACCGTGACACCCACCGGTCAATTGGCCCTCTTCTCCGAGATGGCGGAATCTGCTGCGACTGTCGCTGCCTCGCCCGGTGATGCCGAAGCAGTTGCCCTGCCCTATGGCATGGTTGTCAGCGATGAAGGGCTGGAGCGACTGGTTGCGATGCTGCAGGATGCCCAGTTGATTGCCTTCGATACGGAGACAACGGGCACCGACGCACAGACCGCCGAATTGGTGGGCATTTCGTTTGCCTGGGCCGAGGGAGAATCGGTCTACGTCCCGGTCGGTCATAAGGATTCCGGCGCCGGCGAGTCCGGCGAAACAGCGCAGCAACTGGCGCTGGACAGGGTCATTTCCGCCTTGAAACCGGTGTTGGAAGATCCCCGCATCGAGAAGGCCGCCCACAACGCCGAGTACGATCTGACGATGTTGGGTCGATATGGAATCCAGGTATCGGGGCCCCTGTTTGATACCATGATCGCCGAGTGGTTGATCAACCCCGGCAGCATGAATCTGGGTCTCAAGAATCTAACCTGGCAGCGGCTGGGGGTGGAGATGACTGCCATCAGCGCGTTGTTGGGCAGCGGTCGCAATCAGATTACGATGGACCTGGTACCGATGGCTGCTGCGGCCGGCTATGCCGCGGCCGACACCGATATGACCTGGCAACTTGTGTCTATCCTGCGGGAGGAACTTGAAGCCCTGGCGCTGACCGATCTGTTCCGCAACCTTGAGATGCCCCTGGTGCCGGTTCTGGTCGATATGCAGGCGGCCGGAATCGGACTGGATGCCGATTATCTGCACGAGATGTCCAATCGCCTCAGGAAACGGCTGGTGGAGATCGAGGAACAGATCCATCAGTTGGTGGGATATCGCTTCAATATCAATTCCACGCAGCAGCTTTCGGATGTGTTGTTCGGAACGTTGGGGTTGCCAACCCGGGGTCTCAAAAGAACCAAGTCTGGACACTATTCGACCGCCGCCGGTGTGCTGGAGGGTTTTCGGGGGCAGCATCCGGTCATCGATCTTATTCTGGAGCAGCGCCAGTTGACCAAACTGTTGAACACCTATGTCGACGCGTTGCCCCAGATGGTCAACCCGCAGACAGGTCGGGTGCATACCAGCTTCAATCAAACGGGCGCCGAGACGGGCCGGATCAGCAGCAGCAATCCCAATCTGCAGAACATTCCCATTCGCACCGAGCTGGGACGCCAGATTCGTCGGGCCTTTGTGGCCGAGCCGGGAACCGTTTTGCTGGCGGCTGACTATTCCCAGGTGGAACTGCGAATCCTGGCCCACATCTCAGAAGACAGGAACATGCTGGCGGCATTCAGAGCTGGCGAGGACATCCATCGCAGTACCGCGGCCAGAATCTACGATGTGCCGCTCGATCAGGTGACATCGGAGCAGCGCAGCATCGCCAAAATGGTCAATTTCGCCACCAGTTATGGCGTAAGCGCCTTTGGCCTCTCCCGCCGCACCGATCTGAGCCGCGCAGAAGCGCAGGCTTTCCTGGACACTTATTTCGCGACCTATCCCGGCATCCGTGGCTATGTGGACGAGACCATCGCTGCCGCTCGAGAACATGGCTATGTGGAAACGCTGTTGGGCCGGCGCCGCTATTTTCCGGCGCTGAAGGGTGGCCGGCGGGGTAACGAGCAGCAGCGGGCGGAGCGCGCAGCCATCAACCATCCCATTCAAGGCACGGCAGCCGACATCATCAAGATCGCCATGATCCGTCTGCACGGGGAGCTGCAGGAACGGGGCCTGAGAAGCCGGATGTTGTTGCAGGTCCACGATGAATTGGTGCTCGAGGTGCCGGAGGAGGAACTGGCGGAGGTTGTGCCTTTGGTGCGAGAGACAATGGAAGAAGCCTACCGATTGGATGTACCCTTGCAGGTCGATGCCAAGGTTGGGCCCAACTGGTACGAGATGGAGACGATGCCCACGTGATAAAAGATGAACTGATCGTTCTTTTCGGGAAAGCCATCAAAAAGGCGCAGAAAAAGGGGGATCTTCCCAAATTCGACATCCCCGAGATCGAGGTTGAACATCCAAAAAACCCGGCGCATGGCGATTATTCCTGTAATATCGCCATGAAGTCTGCTCGCCTGGCCAGGATGGCGCCGGTCAAGATCGCGGAGCAGATCATCAAACGCTTTCCCGAGGCGGACTTTGTTGGCAAGCTGGACATCGCTCACCCGGGCTTCGTCAACGTTACCCTGGACGAGGAGTGGCTGGCCCAGCAGGTCGCAGGGATAGAATCGGAGCCCGAAACATTCGGGAATTCAGATGCCGGCCAGGGACGCAAGGCGCAGGTGGAGTTCGTCAGCGCGAACCCGACCGGCCCCCTTACGATCGGACACGCCTGGGGTGCCGTGCTGGGCGATTCCATTGGTACTCTGTTGGAGGCCACCGGTTGGGATGTGACCCGGGAATACTATTTCAACAATGGCGGGCGACAAATGCGTCTGCTCGGCGAGAGTCTGCGAGTTCGATACATGGAACTGTTGGGCCAGCTCGAAGCGATTCCTGAGGATGGTTATCAGGGGGACTATCTTCGCTGGATTGCAGCAGGTCTGTATGCTGAACATGGCAAATCGCTTGCCGACGAAAGTGCGGATTTCTTCCGCAAGAAGGCGGAGGAGGCGATCTTCGCCAACATCCGATCCACGCTCGAGCGCCTGGATGTTCATTTCGATGTCTATTACAACGAACTCGATCTGTATGAAACGGGCAAGATCAATGGGGCGGTACAGAAGCTGACCAACAGCGGATATGCCTACGAAAAAGATGGGGCGGTCTGGCTGCGCACCTCCGATCTGGGTCTCAAAAAAGACCGGGTGATCATCAAGTCCAGCGGCGAACCGACCTATCGAATGCCCGATATTGCCTACCACGTGGACAAGCTGGAGCGAGGCTTCGAATACGTCGTCGATATATTCGGGGCGGATCATCATGCCACCTGGCCCGATGTCCTGGCGGGCGTTCGAGCGCTGGGCTACGATACCGAACAGATCAAGGTTATCCTGCACCAGTTCATTACCCTGATTCGGGAGGGACAGGAGGTCAAAATGTCCACCCGGAAGGGGGAATTCGTAACGATCGACGAACTGCTGGACGAAGTGACTACCGAATTGATCCCCGGCAAGGATGTGGTGCGCTTTACGCTGCTGACCCGGTCGCCAGACAGTCCCATGACCTTTGACCTGGACCTGGCCGTTCAGGAGAGCAGTGAAAACCCGGTTTTCTACGTCCAGTATGCGCATGCCCGCATCAACTCGATTTTGCGCAAGGCTGCGCAAGAGGGCCTTAGCCCCGATCTTTATGCCGACGGTGATCTGAGCCTGCTCAGACATCCGTCGGAGTTGGCCTTGATTCGTAAGATGCTCGAACTGCCTGAGGAGGTCGTGACTGCCGCGGAGCAGTTGGCTCCCCATCACCTGAGTCATTATGCCAGGTCGCTGGCGACGCAGTTCCATACCTTTTACCGGGATTGCCGGGTGATCTCAACCGATCCATCCGACCTGGAGGTCAGTAAGGCGAGGCTTCGGCTCAGTGAGGCTGCACGAATCACCCTGGCGCGGGTTCTGAATCTGATGGGAGTGACGGCACCGGAACGGATGTAGGATAATGGCAAACGGTCAATCCACTCCGCTTCGCTGCGGGACCTTGTGGTCAATAGTTAATTGTCAATGGCAGAGGTTGCAGTGAGAGACAGGGTTTTAATCGCCGATAAACTGGCTCCCGAGGGTATTGCCCATCTCGAACCACATGTCGAGGTGGTATTCGATCCATCTATCTCAGCCGAGACATTGACGGCAGCTATTCCCGGCTTCGACGGTTTGATCGTGCGCAGCCGGACGCGGGTATCGAGCGAAGTGATTCAGGCTGGTGGGCGATTGCAGGTCATCGGGCGGGCAGGCGTCGGCGTGGACAATATAGACGTGGCCGCGGCAACTCAGGCGGGCGTCACCGTGGTCAATGCGCCGACTGGCAACGCCGTTGCCGCGGCAGAGCATGCTGTCACCGTTTTGCTTGCGTTGGCTCGCAACGTGCCCCAGGCCGACCAATCGGTGCGTTCCGGTCAATGGCAACGCACTCGTTTCATGGGTGTCGAGGTACATGACAAACGGTTAGGGTTGCTTGGCCTGGGGAGAATCGCATCCCTGGTGGCCACGCGGGCCCAGGCCTTTGGCATGGAAGTAGTCGCATTCGATCCATACGTGGGAGAGGAGTACGCGGCGCGTCTCGGCGTAGAGCTGCTTCCCTTCGAAGAGCTTGTGGCGAGCGCAGACTTCATCTCGATCCATATCCCGCTGACCGAGCAGACGAAGAATCTACTGGGAGCAACGGAATTCGGGCGCTGCAAACCGACGGTGCGAATCGTCAACTGCGCTCGAGGGGGTATTGTTGACGAGGCTGCCTTGCTGGAGGCCCTCGATGCGGACAGGGTGGCCGGCGCAGCCCTGGATGTGTTTTCCATGGAACCCCCGGTGGATAATCCCCTTCTGGACCATGCCAAAGTGGTGCTTACGCCGCACATTGCCGGATCGACTCACGAGGCCCAGCAACAGGTTGCCGTGGATGTCGCCGATCAAGTTCTGGCCGTGTTGCAGGGCAAGCCCGCCATGCACGCCATCAATATGCCGATCATTCCTCCCAAGGATCTGGAAATCCTGATACCCTTCGTTGACCTGGTGGAGCGCATGGGGCACTTGCTCACCCAGTTCGAACCGGGTGTACTGGGCTCCATGGAACTGACCGTGCACGGACCGATCGCCAATTTCGACAGCAGCTACCTGCAGGCAGCCGCTCTCAAGGGGCTGCTCGACAATGTGGTGACGGAGCGCATCAACCTGGTCAATGCCAGACATATTGCGCGCCAGCGCGGTTTGATCCTGTCGGAACGACGGCAACGGCATCATGAGGAACGGTACGAAAACATGTTGACCCTGGCGGTAACCAACGGGGATCGTTCCAGCATGGTGCGGGGTTCGGTTCTTCAAGGGGTACCCCACATCGTTGCCATCGACGACCTGTGGGTCGATTTTGAAGCCAGAGGCCATTTCCTGTTGACCTGGCATTACGACCGTCCAGGAATCATCGGCAGGATTGGAACTATCCTGGGCGAGAACGATATCAATATCGCCTTCATGCACGTGGGAAGGCGCTCGCCGCGAGGTGAAGCCATCATGGTGCTCGGGCTGGATGACCCTATTCCGGAGGCACTATTCCCGCAGATCCTGGCCATGCCTCACAACTATTGGGTGAAGGCCCTGGAGCTCTGACAGGAAATCCAGGCGAGACTCGTCTGTTTTTTCGCGACGGCATTCCGTCACGCATCGCATCGACTGAGTTTTTGGGATCAGAAAATAGTACCAGCGTACTAGTGCAAACAGCGCCGAAACATGGTATGCTGTTAAGGGTTTGCAAATAGAAGGGGGCCCTTGTGCGTACGCGGGTGGGATTTTGCCGCGCAGGGCCTGGTTAAGTGTTGGAAAAGCGGACGCACAAGTCCGCCCTTTGGAGGGAATCCGCGATGACTGCAGCTCAGGCTCAATCGCCAGAGAATGATGGGAAGGACAACATCTTCCAGAGACCTGGGGAGGTTGAACCTCAGGTTCTGGTAATCGAAGACAACCCCGACATGAGAGCGTTCCTTCGGCGCGTTCTCGAGCACCAGGGCTGTTCGGTCATGGAGGCAGCGGATGGGACCGGCGGGATTTCGATGGCCCGGGAGCACCAGCCGTCACTTATCCTCATGGACCTGTCTCTACCTGATCAGGACGGCCTGGAAGCGATAAAAAGGCTCAAGTCAGATCCGCTGACCAGAGACATTCCTGTTGTGGCGGTGACCGCGCGTGCCCATCCGGTGGATGAAATTCGAGCTCTTGATGCCGGCTGCGACGGTTATCTGAACAAACCCTACAGCCTTCGCGAATTCATTGAACTGGTGAACAGGTTCCTGAAGCGGGACCCGGTAGATTGAAGAGAAAAAAGGTTGCTGCTGAGGCGTCTCTGTGGTATACTGCCGCATCATGCGCAGTGCCAGTCGATCATCCTCCAATTGGCGACCTATCATAGTGCCTTTTCTGGTGCTGGCCGCGGTGAGTCTTGCCTGCGGGAGCTTTGCGCCGAGACCAACCCCCATACCTCAGAAACCCTCGTCTACACCCATTGTTGAAGTTGCTCAGACTCAGAATACGCCCATACCCACACCAACGCGAAAGTTGCCTACCTCGGTTCCGACGCGGGTGGTTCCAACGGCGACTTTCACACCAACCCCCGTACCCGGCACCGAGATAATTGTTGGGCAACCCGCGCGAGTTGCGGCGGCCCAGGGCCTGAACGTGCGCAAGGGTCCATCCGTTGAAGGTGAGCGCATGGGGCGCTATGCACCGGGCACCTTGCTCAGCATCCTGGAAGGCCCCGTCGATGTCGATGGCTATCGGTGGTGGCGGGTGGGCAACAACGAGTTGAGCGGTTGGGTAGCCGAGGGGGATGACACCCAGGTTTGGTTGAGTCCCAAGATTGGCAGCACGCAGCCGGTCGATCGCCCTGTTCAACTCGGTGATGAGGTCATTGTGACGGTGGAAAGCACCGGTTTCCTGAAGCTGAGGGTGAAACCCGGCCTGGACTCGTTGATCGATCACCGGGTTCAGCAGGATACCCAGCTTTCGGTGGTGGAAGGCCCTGTGGATGTCAACGGCTATCGTTGGTGGTTGGTGACCGACGGGGGCGGCGTTTCGGGGTGGGCCGCGGAGGCAAGCCGCAGCGAACGTTGGCTGACTCCGTTGGAATAGCGGGCGAGGAGTGGCTGCATGAATTCTGATCGTGAACGACCGGCGGATCTGACGGTGAACCGTCCGGCTCAAAGGTTGGAGATTGTCTGGGGGGATGGACATCAAAGTCACTACCCTCTCAGTGGTCTGCGAAATGTCTGTCCGTGCGCCGATTGTCGCGGCGGGCATGAAAATATGGGCGGGCCGGTTGACAGAGCGGCGCTGCACCAGGTTTCTGACAAGACATGGGAAATTAAGCGGGCTGACCTGGTCGGCAACTACGCGCTCAATCTTACCTGGGCCGATGGCCACAACGGCGGGATATATTCATGGTCGTTTCTGCGGGAACTCTGTCCGTGTGATCAGTGTGAGGCTGAGGCGCGTCAAGCGGCCGAGGAAGCCGGGACCCTGGAATAGGGCGAACGATCATGGCAAAGAGCGACGACAAGGTAGTCTATTCCTCGGGAGACGATGATACGCCCAATCCCTTCGCCGAAAGCCTGGGCTTGACCCCGCCCAAGGCGGAGCCAGCTCCGACGGACCGTCAGACCTCCAGGCCATCCGGGGCGCCCGTTCCCTCCCTTCAGCGGGACACGCCTGTGCGGGTTTTCCGGGATCGGAAAGGCCGGCGGGGCAAGACTGTCTGCGTGATCACCGGTGTGATGAGTCGGACTAAAGGCAAAAAAGCACTGCTCAAAAAGCTCAAGAGCCAGTTGGGCACCGGTGGGACGCTCAAGGGGGACACCATCGAAATCCAGGGAGACCACCGGGAACGAATCGTGGAGATACTGAACGGTTTAGGTTTCAAGGCCAAGGCCGCAGGCGGATAGCGGGACCAGGATGTCGTAGCCCTGCCACGAATCTCGCCGTTGGGGTCTGGCCTGTGCGCGGCGCCTTTACGGTCAGGCGGCTCCATGATTTTTCCACAAAACACCGGCTGAAACCTCGACTCCTCTGTAAATTCAGAATGCCCAGGGGTGTTGCCTCTCTTGATCTATTGGGTTAGCCAACGCAGTGTCAGCGCCACGATCTCTCCACTGCGCTGCAATTTGGCGATGTCCAACGACTTGGCTCTGTCACGAACGCTGTTGATGTCGTCGTCAGCACCATCCCAGATCATCAAAACGGCTGGTACGTCCATCGTCTGGAACGGCGTATGGTCCCCTTCGTCCTTGCTGGAACGAACGTCAGCGCGAATGCCCAGCGCATCGGAGGAGGCGGACAATGCCCAGTGCAGCAATGATTCCCGACGCCGATCCCCTTCGAAGGTTGGGAAGAACCCCTGTCCCCCCGCGATGCTGTCGAGGTTGATGACGCCCAGGGTCTGCGACAGGGGAAGGGTCGGTTGCGCCACGTAGACTGTCGAGCCCCGTTGGTCAAGCTCGTCGCCATCCCAGGCCGCGAAGAGCACCGATCGGGAGGGTTCCATCCCCTGCTGCTTCCAGGTTCGGGCTACTTCCAGAAGTACAGAGACACCGGAGGCGTTGTCGTTGGCACTGGAATAGAGGGTGCCGTCCGGCCCCATACCCGCGCCGTCGTAGTGGGCACTCAGGACAACGACTTCGTCTGCCAATTCAGGGTTGGACCCGGGCCAGAGGGCCAGCACATTGCGGCCCTGTTGCTCCTGGGGCTCACCCAGGGGAACGAGCGCCTCCGCTTCAAGGTCGAGGCGCAACACCTCAGGTGCCGTGTTCAAATCCCTCAGGGTGATCTCGCCAAAACCCAGCAGAGCTTCAAAGGCATCTTTGGTCAACTGCATTACCGGCAGGGTTGGCGATATCGTCTGACTAAGGTCAACCGGCCGCCGGCTGCGAAGCTCGTTGGGTCCAATGTCGTTGGCCAGGATCAACGCGCCGGCGCCGGCCTCGGCTGCCCGGCGAACTTCCTCGTCCAATGCCTCCGATGGCTTGCGCAACGCCACCTTGCCGCCCAAGTTCATGTTGGTATAGTCAGAGTCCCGGACCCACACTACCTGCTCCCTGACGTCGCCGCCCAGGCCGTTGCCCTGCGTGAACTCCATGAAATCCTCGCGGTAGACCAGGGGCAGGCTTTCCCCGTTGCGATGCAAGGCCAGGACAGGCGTGGCTGCGGGCTGGGTCCGGGAAATGGCAAAGGTCTGAAAGTAGGAGCCATCAGCGCCGCCCGGAGCCAGACCCAGTTGCTGGAACTGGGCGGCGATGCTGTCACCGGCCAACCGGCCCCCTTCTGTACCGATTTCTCTGCCCTGGTACTGCTCACTGTCAAGGGTTTCGATCGATCCCATGGCGCGCTCGCCATCGAATGCCCGTGCCAGGGTTACCCAGTCGGCCGGGATGTGGTAAGCAGCCGAGGACTCCTTCCAGGCCTGTTCGAAATCCGCCAGTGAAAGGCCCAGCGCCGCCGGTATCGCGTCGATCAATGATGTGCTTTCGGAAAGCCTGGTCAGCAGATCATCCAGGCCCTGGCGGCCGTAGGTGTTCAACAGGTAGCGTGTGGCATCCCATCCCTGAGCTCGGGCCAGCGCTCGCTCGCTGATGGCCAGGCTTGCCGGCAGGGGCAGCTCTGCCAGGGGCCATAAGTTGTCCCGTTGAGCTGCCTTGGCTGCCTTACCGCTAAGACTGCCGGCCTGCTGCCAGCCGGTGCGCGGTGTTACCCATTGCAAGGCCAGGCGGCCCAGACCTGTGCGGAGCCACTGCGTTTCTGCCGACGATGAGATCCCGGCCTGAAGAAGCAGCTGCTCTACCAGGCTGTCCAGCAGCCTGTTACGCACATCCTGCACATCAGAAGCCCGATCACCGGCCTCGGCCAGGACGCGGATCGATTGACCATTGCCGGTCCATGTTTTGAGAGCTTCAGGCGCGGTGAAACCGGACGCCAGGGCGAATTCCCTGTCGTTGTTGTACAGATTAACCACCACAGGAGCCGCAGGCAGTCCCAGTATTTCGCCGATCAAGGCATGTGCCTGCTCAATCTGTGGCAGCAATGCTTCGGCCAGATCGCGATTGCTATGGCGATAGCGCAGGGTTACCAGGTCGCCTGCCGTTGAAAGCCATTGCGGACCGCCATATTGGAGGCGGTTCTCCTGTTCGGGGAACACCGCCTGGAAAGTGGCCCGCTTTGGTTCGCCATCCTCTTGCCACGTCGCACTGATTGCTGCGAGTGCGCCATCGGCGGTCAAACCATCCAGCCTGGCGGTGAGTTCCAGGTCATCGGGACGATTGGCCTCATCCAGCAAGGCAGTGAACCAGGTAGCTTCCTCGGAAAGCAGGGCGGGGTCCGCCGTGGCCACTGTGGACATGAACAGAGCCTGGTTGCCCTCGGAGATGGCCTGGGACCGGCGATTCATCAGCTCGGCGATCTGCCTATCGGCTCGTTGGAGGCGGTCCCGCCATTGGGCTTGCCAGGCCTGGTCGAAATCAGATGGGGATCGGCCAAGCACCTGCTGGAAGGCAAGCCTGGGATCATTGGACTCCGCCAGCGCTCTTGCCAGTTCGGGGACGATCTCCTCACCGTATTCCTGCAGGAGGAAACCGGTGGTGGCCCAGGCGACTGCCTGCCACGCGGAACTGCCGCCGGCAGGGTCCCGCAGCGAGGGGAAATCGTGTATCTGGTAGGGCACGGTGTCCTCCAGCATGGCTTTCAGGGAGGCCAGATACTGGCCTGGCTGAGCCTGACGGCCGGCGGAACTGGCGAAATGCAGGGGAAGCCCGTGCCACAGCCACGGCGCCGTCTCTTCCTGCAAGCCCAGTTGCGCCAGGGCCAACTGGGTGACGACGGTGGTGAGGGTTTCGGTACGGGTGATCTGTGAGCTGGCAATCAGGTGGACATTGTTGTCAACGACCCAGGTTTCCACGCTGTTGGGTAGGTTCAGGCCTGCGGCGACCTGCAACCGCTCCCGGGTTGGATGGAGATAGAAATCGCCGGGCGGCGCCTGTCGGGAAATGCCCATCCGTTCCCGCACTGCCTCGTAGTTGTTCCCGGCCATTTCGAGTACTTCGTCGACGAATCTGTCCGGTTGATAGGCGTGATGGAGGATCAAGGATGGGTTAGCCGTCGCTTCCAGGGCAGGCCCATCCAGCAGCCAGCGGCCCGTTTCCCGGGAGAACAGGGTTGGTCCGCTGAATCGTCGCACTACATCCCTGTCGGGGGAGCGCATTTCGTAGCGCAACGTGCCGGTGGCGACATCGCCGACCACAATCGGATTGGCAAGCAGGATATCGAGATGCTCCGGGGGAGCAACAGAGAGATCGAGCCACCAGCTTGCGGCCAGCGATCTCCGATCGGCCTCAAAGGTATCCAGAAAGGCATCCATATCTCGCTGGTCAATGGCTGTGCGTTGCTGATCAAGCAGTTGTTCGAGTTCAGGTTCCACCGATGCAAAGGAAAACAGGGCCAGTTGTGCCAGTTCGCCTGCCGCCTGGAGTTTATCCGGATCGATGACGTTGATCTGGTCGATGGGACGGTGGTAGTGGGCCAGTCCGGGGTCGTCTGCGGCGTAGTCGGCAAACCAGATGATCATACTGGCATCCACGCCGGCAGCCCGGAAGGGTACATGGTCGCTGCGCCCGCCATCCTCCAGGGTAGCCGAGATACCCTTGCTGGTGGCCAGGGCGATGAACTGATCGGCCACCGGGCCAGTTCCGTCCACCGCCAGGGTATCGCTGCCTGCGCCCACCATGTCCAGGTTGAGATAGGCCACGGTTCTGGAGAGAGGAAGCGTCGGGTTTTCGACAAAGTAGCTGGAGCCCCACAGTCCCTGTTCCTCGGCGTCCCACGCCGCGAAGACCACCGAGCGGCGGGGCACGAAACCCTGCTCCTGCCAGTCCCGGGCGATTTCCAACAGAGTGGCGATGCCCGACGCGTTGTCGTTGGCGCCCCAATAGACAGCGCCATCGACCCGGCGACAGATCTCGTCGCCGTCGATATTCTCTCGTGTGCAGAGCAGCCCGTCCGGGTCATCCCCAAGGTGATCGAAGTGCCCGCCCACCATTACTACCTGGCCGGCGAAATCGGGATCGGAACCGGGAATGATACCAAGCACGTTGCGCGCGATTGCACCCGTTTTTTCTTCCAGTTCTACCTGGAGGTGAGCATGGGTTTGCAGAGGTGTCCCCTGGGCCTGGATGGTCAGATCTTCCAGGGTGAGGTCGCTGCCGGCCAGCAGATCATGGACCAGCGCGGGTTCTATGATGAAGGCAGGCAGGGGGACCGGCACCAGCGGAATTCGGTAGCGTCCAATGCGGTCGATGGGTCGTTCGTCCGGTGCACCGATCAATAGCAGGCCGGCAGCGCCATGCTCGATGGCGTTGCGGGTGACATCCTCGGCGCCACCTTGCCGGCAGAGCACGATCGTATCCACCGCGTCAACCTGGTCGAAGTCGGCGTGCCGGCAGTAGTTGGCCCAAACCAGCGGACCCTCGGCTTCCCCCTGGCCGGCGTAATCGCGCACAAAGGAGCTGTAGTCGGTGCGAAACTCGTAGGGTCCCAGGGCCTCACCGTTGGGGTCGAAGATTTCGAGGACAGGCGGGGTGGTGTAGCCGATGAAGTAGTCTAGGGGGAATTCCTGAAAAAAACTGCGTTCGCCGTCCCGGGTCAGATCCCCGGCTGGCTGCAGATCATAACGGGAAAAGGCGTCGGCGATGTACTCGGCAGCCGCGCTGCCCCCTGCTGTGCCGGGCCGGCGGCCATCGAAGGGTGGCGCCGCAAGGATACCGATGCGCTCCATGGCCTGTTCTGCCGAAAATGCCTCTGCCAGAGCCTCGTGATCTCCCTCGCGGGCGGCGTTGCCAGGTTCACGGAGCAGCGGCGTGGTTCCGATGTTGAGGGTGTTGGCAGTGGAAGGCTGACCAGCCATCCCGGTGGATTCTGCCAGGGCCGCGGTTTGGCCCTGGCCATTTCCTGTAGCGTCGGCCGGCACCAACTCTCCCGAACTGGCGCTCGAGGTGGTGGAGATTTCACCGGGCGTCCTGGTGATCTCATCGATTCGCTCATTTTGCTGGAACCACCAATAACCCAGGCCCATGGCCCAAGCCGTCAGGAGTATCCAGGCAATGATGAGTAGGGGTTTTTGTTTTTCACTCGTCATTACTATCTACCGAATCTACGCTCGATTTCCTCTCTCCTTCAGTAAACTGGCTGCCAGGCTGGCTGGCTATTATTTCCCTGGTCCTCGGTGATCTGGGTCGTCGCGCTGCCCAGATCATCGACCAGGTGGATCAGCATGTCGCCATCGGGCACAAAGCCTCGACCGCTGGCTGTGTAGTGCTGGGATACGAAAGCGGCCTGGCGTCCATCGGGGGACCAAACGGGCACAAAGGCAGGATCGGCGACTCGCTGGCTCAGGTTGGTCAACTCGTCGTCGGCGATATCCAGGCTGTAGATGTCGGGCGCTGAGTTGCCTGTGCCGCCCATGAAGATCAAACGGTTGCCGTCGGGGTGCCAGGACATCCTGGTGAGAAACTCGAAGCCCAATCCACCCATGAGCATGGTCGTATCGCGTCCCGTTTCCAGCTCGTAGATAATCAGGCGCCGTCGTCGCCGTCCCGTGTCTTCGATCTCTCTGAATACCGCCAGCTGGCTGCCATCGGGGGAGAGCGCCGAGTCCAGGATGGTGCCTTCGATCAGCAGCTCGGGTGGTCCACCATCCAGCGCAAATGCATACATTCCCTGGCCATCCTCGCCATCCAAAGCCAGAAAAAGGGTGTTGCCATCGTTGGAGAATAGAATGGCCAGGTTGCTCTGGGCCTGGCTGATAGAAATGCCAGCGCGCCCGGCCAGGAGGTCCACCGGCTCCAAGTCTGCTTCGTTGGGATTAAAAAGCAGCAGTTGGGCTTGATCGTTCTCATTCCTTTCGTTGTTTTCGTCGCTGTCCTCGATGAAGAAAATGGCCGCCCTGGTGAAATCCTGGCTATGACCGCCGCTTTCCACCCAGCCTCCCCTCTTTTGCATGATCAGCTGGCGGTCGCCGCCGTCGGGCGTGGCCGAATGGACGCTGACTGTGTCGGTGGAATCGCCGAAGACACCGTTATCGTTGGTATCCTCGATCCGAGTCCAGATCAGGCGGGATCCGTCGGAAGGCCAGAAGGGATTTTCATCCATTCCCTCGTTTTCGGTGATACGCAGCTGATCGCTGCCGTCAGGCTGCATGACGTAGATCTCATCGTTGCCATCTCGGTCAGAGACAAAGGCGATCAACCCGTTGCGGGCGTTGCCGAGGGCTTGCGGCGGGCTTGCGATTGCCTGGTCGGTATCCGATTGGGTACTTTCCACGACTGCTTCGACCATGCCTGCCGGTTGGGCGGTTTCAGCAAGGCCGCGTTGGCGTACAGCCAAATAGACAGACCCTGCCAACAACATGAGTGCCACTATTCCAGTGATTGTCCACGCCAGTCTAAGGTTCATGGTTGCTCACCAGCTTGCATCCCGGCTGACCACAATCAGGGCCAGGTTTATCGCCGCACCAGCTTCCTGTAGCATCTCCGCTGAAAGAAGATCAATGGTGTCCCTGCGGATGTCGATCTCTGAATCGATTCGTTGGATGACGATGTTGGGTATTTCACGCCGCAACACCTGTTGATAGTCGTGGTGCAGGGGATCACCCCGCCGGACGTCAACGCCCAGGTCGCTGGCAGTGCGTTCGACCAGGTCGGCGACCCGTTCCGGCCTCTGGCTGATTTCCAGGGCATCGCCGCCGGCTCCCAGCCGGGTTAGGTTGAATCCAGCGACGGGGTTTAGTGGTCCAACTGGTCCTCCATAACTCTCGACATAATACTCGGCGCCCGACTTGGTCAATTCCGATCCGGTCAACACAGCGAAGAGTACCGTCCGGCGGGGGGTATAATCCTGCTCGTGCCAGAGCCGGGCAATCTCCATCAGGATACCGATTCCGCTGGCGCTGTCGTTGGCGCCGTCGTAGCGGACACTGCCATCGGGTTCGATACCGGGTGAATCGTAATGCGTGTTGATCACCACCAGCTGTTGGTTGAGGGCCACATCCTGGCCCGGATAGTAGCCCAATACGTTGTTTATCGTAACCCGTTCCGGTTCCGTCAATTCTACCTTGATTTCAGCCTGTACAGGAAGCGGGGCTTCGAGCCACGCACTGCCACCCGAATCTCTCAGATCGGCGACCTGCTCTTCCAGCGCTTCCAGGCTTGACCCCCCGGCCTTCAATAACCTATCGGCCGCGTCGGGCGACAGGGCCAGCACCGGAAGGGTAGGTTGTCGCAGGTAATCCTTCTCCACATCGGCCAGGTGAAAAGTACTCCTCAACTTCAGAGGATCCTCTTCGACAAGGATGACTGCTTGCGCTCCCCGGATCAACGCTTCGGTGGTAAAGCCGTCGGGCATGTTGTGGCCCAACGCCAGCACGATACGATCGCGCAGATCCATCCCTCGGTAGCTTTCGTTGTCCCAGCGGCGCCGACCAAAGGCGATGGCGGTGATGGGGGCCTGGGCCTCGCCACTGCCGGCGTGGTCGTCGATGCGCACGCCGAAGTCAATCTGGTGATCAAAGTTTTGCACCAGCTGTCCCGACGGGTCGACAAGCCTTAGCTGCGGCGTGCCCAGGGGCTTTACCAGATCGGTCTCGATCTTCTGAAAGTAGGAGCGCCCGCCGCCGGCTGGTTGCATGCCGTATGCTTCGAACCTGGCGGCGATATAGTCCGCCACTGCGTCATGACCGGCGCTGCCTGCCCGTCGACCTTCACTGGACTCTGTCGGCCCGGCAGGGTCTGCCAGTTCAAGGATGTCGGAGGCAGTCGCCAGGGCAGCCTGCCCATCGAAGGTCTGAGCCAGGCGGGCGTAGGATGGCGCCGGCCCAACATTGTTGATGATATACCAGGTGGCGGCAACCACCATGACGACGACCACCAACATGCGTTTACTCAGCAGCATAGCCGTGTTCACGCCGGCGTGTTCGATCAGGCGACGTAGTCCCTCGCCCATGGCGTTGAAGCCGAGAACTGCCAGGAAAAAGGCCATGGCAGGATATAAGACCATCCAGGGGCGGCCGCGGGCCCAAACGCGGCTGTCGGCCATCATGGCGCCCCATTCGGGAATGTCAGGAATGGTCGCAGAGACCTGGAAGATGTTTTCCTGCTGGGTGCCGCCCCCCATAAACACGCTGACGAATCCCAACTCACCCAGCAGCATCAGGGTCGCGCCCATCTCCAGGAGGGAGATGACTATCAGAGCTGGCAGGATATTGGGCAAGACGTGCCGGACGGCGATGGCGGAGCCTGTCAGACCCATGGCCCTGGCCCCCTCGATGAACGGCCGGTTGCGCAACACCAAGAACTCGCCGCGAATATACTGGGCGATCTCACCCCAGCCAACAACACAGAGGGCGATCAAAAAGACGATGATTCCCTTGCGAATGTCCAGGGCAAAGATAAGGATCATGCCGGTCAGAAGCAATGGCAACGCGGTGGTGACGCCGACCGTGCCCATGATGAACCGATCCATGCTCTCCCCTTCGTTCCAGCCGGCAAGGATACCCAGGATCGTGCCAAGCAGCACTCTTGCCATAGTGATGAAGGTGGCGGCAACCATGGTATTGCGGGTGCCATAGAGCAGCAGGCTGAGAATATCCCGGCCCCACTGATCGCTGCCCATGGGTTGTTGGGGCGAAGGTGGAAAGGGAGGCGACTGAAGTTTGCCCTCCACCATGGTCAGGCTGGTGGTGCCAACCAAATAAGGATTCTCCGGTGCGAAAAGGGGGCCGAAGAGGGTGATGAAAAAGAGAAAAACCACGATCACCATGCCCACCATCAGGGGCAAGTTCATCACCAGGTTGCGAGCGCTGACCCGCGGCCGGGAATGGGCTATCCTGGTTCCCGGATCCTCGTCCTCGGGCCTGGGCGGCAGCTGGAGGTTGCTGAAATCCGGTTTCCCGTTTAGAAACCGTTTCAGCGTGCGTGCGTGATCAGTCATTGTCGTTCATCAGGCGGCCTGGTCGCGCAGCCGGGGGTCGATAAAACGATACATAACGTCCAGCGCCAGGTTGACCAGCAAAAAGGTAGTGCCCAGGGCCAGGGCCAGGGCAGCGACCACCTGCGTCTCGCCGTTCTGGATTCCAAGTAGTAGACGATTGCCCAGGCCGGGCCAACCGAAAAAGAACTCGACCACTGGTAGTGTGCCCAGGGCAAAGCGCAGCGAGATGGCTCCAGCCGTGAAGATCGGGACCGCGGCATTGCGCAGGGCATGTCCGTTGATTACCTGTCTGAGGCTAAGCCCTTTGGCCGTTGCGGTGCGAATGTAATCCTGGCCCAGGACTTCACCAAGGGTCACAAAGGTTACGCGTGTGATGTAGGCAACCGGGCGGGCCGATAGCACGATGAGTGGGAAGAGCATGTGCCGCCAATCCCAACCGAAACCACCGACGAAGGCGATGCGTATCCCATAGTTCTGCACTACCTTGATGGAGAGCATCTGCAGGAGCATGGCAACGAAAAAAGAGGGAATCGAGATACCGATGACCGTTGCCGAAAGCAGTGCGAAGGATGCCAGCGATGTTCGTCGCAGCGCCGCAATGGTGCCCACCAACAGGCCCAACAGGGTCGAGATGACCAGAGAAGCAAGCAACAGCCCCATGCTGTTGACATAAGTTTCCTTAAGGATGTCGGTAATGGGTGTGGCGTGGTCACGGCTGACCTGCACCGCGCCCAGGTCTCCTTTTATCAGGTTGATGAAAAAGGTTTCCGTTTCGCCCACCGCAGCCTGGGCGTGGCGGCCAATGCGGTAATCGGGCCTGGGTGCGGTGGAATTGCGGGCCATACGCATGCCCAGGAAAACGAAGAAGACGATGGCAATAGCGACCACGAGGATAAAGGTGGCCCGACGGAGTGCGAATGAGATCATCGGTGGTGGTTTGGGAACGATTCACCAGGAGCTTGCATGGAATGGCGCGCGTCCTATGTACACAAACACGCGGGAGACAAGGTTCAATCCGTCATGTCAGTTGCGGCAAAACAAAGGCATAAAGAGCGACCAGATCCAGCAGCGCCAGCCCGGCGAAGGGCAGGGCGTAGGCAAACCTCATCATTCGGAGTTGAGTGGGCTCGCTCCAGCGGGGAATCAGGGCGCTCCAGGCGAAAAAGAAGAGACTTGAGGCAGCGAAGATAGCCAGCGACCATTTGTTGATGCCCGCGCCGAGCAATCCCCACATCACCGCGGCCAGGGCCGCTACGATGTAGACGATTGCCATCCAGCGCGCGGACACTGGACGCAATATGGCACACCAGCCCAGGGCAACTGCCAGTGCGATGGCGGGCAGGGCAGGAAATAGATAACGCCCCTGGGGCTGTACAAATATCATGTTATAGGCCGCATAGATTGCGACGGTCAGCAGGGCAGAAAGTGCCAGCAAACCGAGGGCCCATTTCTGGAAACGGATCTGGGCGGTATCGTTGGACTGTAGCGTCGCGCGATTGCGTGATTGCGATCCGTCGTTGACTCTTCGACCAACCAACAACGCCAAACATCCAGTTAAAACGGCCAGCGTGAAGGCCAGTAGCAGGGTATAGATCCGGCTGTCCATCCAGACACCCATCCATCCAAATACACCCCAGAAGCTGTCGTGGCTCCAGACAGCGAACCGTTCCAGCGCCGGACCCAGACCCGACTCTGCCAGCAGGGTGGCGGTGCGAAGCTGGCCTTTGACGACCGCGTCGTGGGTGCGGCGGGCCAGGAAATCCATCTGGCCATATTCACGGGCGTTGCGGGCATACCAGGGCAACGCCATGAGCAACGCCGCCACCGCCGCTACCGCTGCGAAGGTTATCGGTCCCTGCCGGGAGAAGAAGGCGGGGCAGGCAGTGGCCGGCGCGGTTGCCGCACTGCCAGCAGTTCTGCCTGGACGACCGGTTGTCGGACGGCCCTGTTCAACCCAGACGATCAGCGGCGCTGCCAGGGCGACCGGGACAGCTACATAGGCGCTCACCTTGGTGATCAGCGCAAAACCCAGCAGCAAACCGAGTAACAGGGCGTCAAGCCAATTCAGGCTGGCAGGGTCGACAAGACCGATTTTGACGTAACGTATCGAAGCGAACAGCACGGCTGCCAGCACCACCTCGGCCAACGCATCGTTGTTTATGGAAGCGGCCATGGCCACATGCATGGGCAAGTAGGCCACAAAGGCAGCGCCTCCGAGCTGAATGGCCGGACGATCGGGAAAGATCAGGCGAGCGATGCCGAAGATGAGCAAGACAAAGAGGGCGCCCAATAGAATTGACATAAAACGCAGCGGCAACAGGGCTCCACTGGCAAGGCGGAAGGTGACAGCCTGTAACAGATAGTAGAGGGGAAGTTGATGGCTCTCGTAGCGCACCGGGTCAATGGAGAGCTCAAGTGGGAAACGTTGACTTTTCAGCGCTTCCAGATAGGCTTCATCGTAGTCGCCGTCGCGCAACACAGGAAACTGACCGGATGTCGCCAGCTCTTTGATGTAGTTGTAATGGGCTGGCTCATCGGGGGCCTGCCAGGCCGGGATCTGCCATGCATACAGGCCCGCAATACCCAGGTAAATGAGAATGATCAGGATCAGCCAGATCCAGGTCGCAGCCATCCGACCTGCCCCGGCAGTTTGGCGAGACATGGGACCCATTGTACCGCAGATGGGTGGAAGGGGAAAAAAGCTTGGTTCAGGGGTGGTTTGACACGAGGTGAGGCTGCTGCTATTTTAGTGGAATGAACGGAATGCTTGCCTTTATCCTTGTGACGCTGATGGCGGTCCATTCCATGCCGGCCCCGGGTGCTGGCATGCCTGGTCCGGCGCGGCCTGTTTTCCTGACGCAGTCCCCACCGGCACCCACCCGCTTAACCCAGCTGGATCGGTTCGGTGATCTCCCGCTGGCAGATCTGCTGGGTGAGCCGGAGATTGGTTTTCGTTTCCAGGTCCTGAGTTCGCCCGGTGATCTTCTTCGGGCTGAAGTCGAACTGCGGCCCACCGGCGAGGCTTTCAACCAGGCCAATCTCGTCGGCGACCCTGTGCCGGCTGGCGGAACCGCCCAGTGGCTCGAGGTTTGGAATCGCGATCGGTTGCGACAAAGCGGCTATCACTGGCGGGCACGGGTTGTGGGGTCAGGAGGCGCCAGCGCCTGGGTCAACTTCGGCGACAACAGTGACACGGTGCAACCTCCAGCCCGATTCGCCGATGCCGATTTCTATAACCTGCACGAACCGATGGTGGCCTATCCAGACCCGCCTGCGGGATTCGAGGGCCTGGCACGGATTGGGCAACTTCCTCTGCTGGTCCCATCGGTGCAAACCTTCCAGGTGTCTTCATTTGATCGAAGCGAAGGCAACGCGGATGGGGGAAGCGAAGAACCGGGTCTGGAGACCTACTTCTACCGGGAGGGGGCAGCAGAGGTCGTGCTGGAGGCAAAGGGTCCTGGCCAGATCAACCGCATCTGGTTTGCCGAATCCAACGACCCGTCCTTTGTCAATACCCGCCTGCAGGTGTTTTTCGGCGGCGCCACGGAGCCGACCATTGATCTGCCTGTGGTGGACTTGATGTCGGGCGAGGTGCCGCCCTTCGTCGAGCCTTTCGTCTTGAATGCCGACCGTTCATCGGGGGGACTGATCTCCTATGTTCCCATGCCATTTCGGGATGGGGTCAAGGTACGATTCGCAGGACCCCACGCGCACTATCAGATCACCTATCAGTTGTTCGCTGAGCGGGGGAACATCGAGACCTTCACTGGCAACGAGGATTATACGCTCGCGCAGCACCTGTGGCGACGCACCGGCCTGGATCCCAAGCCCACGCGAGGCAATGAAACAGAGCAGATCGATGCGAACCTTGCATCGGGCGCTACTGTGATGCTCGTTGACCTGCAAGGTCCGGGGGCGCTGCAGAGTCTGCGGCTGCAACTTCCCCAGCTTCAGACAACCATTTACAGCGACCCGCCCCTGGAGGACACAGTCCGGGCCCATCTGGCAGGGGAGTCTCGCTTTCATCTCAGACCGCTTTTTTCCGATACGCCGACGCGGCTGCGAATGCGACGCGGTTGCCGTTTCGCGCCCCAGACTGCAACGGTCTTCGCTGGCGGGGCGGAACTGGGCCAGTGGATGCGCCAGGAGGGCAACGATCGCAACCGCTGGTGCGACGACAGTTTTTACCTGCCGTCGGACGTGGTTCTGGCAGGCATGCCCATCGACCTGCGGCTGGTCAGCGAGTCGACCGGCCATCCCTGGGAGGAGGCCCGCTACTGGCTGGAGCAACTCGATCTGGGCCATTGGCGGACTGCCGACGAACTGGATGTGGGCGATGTTCTGTCGGAGCAGGAACATGGCTACAGCATCGCGGGGCAGACAGGCTTTGGATTACAGGTCAACACCTATCCGGCGATCGTTGTATCCAGGCCGGACAGCCAGGCGCTGCTGGCAGGGCTGCGATTGCGAATCACCGCGGACGACCATGAGACAGCGGATGTGGATATCCCGGTTGGTGCCTTCTTTGGCTCAGCCGTTGGTGAGACGAACATCGAGTCGCTGATGGCTGGCATACAGCCAGAGAGGCATATCCTCTACTCCTATTGGCCCATGCCCTACGCCCATAGGCTGAAGATTGAATTGGTGAATACCAGTCACATACCTGTTCATGCCATGCATGCTGAGATTGCCTACGACCATACGGTCTATCCTTCACCAGGACGCCACACTGGCTATTTCCGGTCAGCGGAGTATCTTTCCCGGCCAACTGAAACGAGCACCGACCACGGGCTGATCCATGCCCGGAGCGCGGGCAAACTGGTGGGTCTGCACCTCCTGGTGCACTCGGGCAACGAAGCCTTCATCGAGGGGGATGAACGCTGGCATGTGGACGGTGCGCGAACGCCTCAGGTACGGGGCACGGGCACGGAGGATGTCTTCAACGGCGGTTGGTACTACAATCGAGGCCGTATTATTCGGCCGGTGCACGGTGCCAACAGTACTAGGCTGGAGGGCTGGATCGATCAATACCGCTGGTTTCTCAACGATTTCATCTCCTTCGCAGACCGTCTCGATGGCGGCATCGAACATGGCCCGACCAACGATATCAACGGTGATTATTCATCGTGGACCTTTGCCTACGCGGCCGAAGGCAGCGCGTTGCTTGGAACGGACAGTGTGGATCTGGACGACCCCGATTCGATGATGGATCACCAGGTTGAACTATCTGGACCGGTGCAGCCTTTTCAGATGGTCGGCCAGTTTGAGGGCGACGACGATTCGCTGGTTTCGGATGGCGGATTGCAGTTGCAGGCGGGATCGGTGCTTTCGGTCACGCTGGCGGTGGATCCGGCAGCGCGTCAGATTCTACTGCGCCGGCGCTACGACCAGGGTGAGAACAAGGAACAACTTCGGGTCTGGGTCGATGGGCAGCAGGCTGGCTTCTGGGTGGACGGGGGCCGAAATACCAGCAGGCGTTGGCGGGAGTCGATTTTCCTGGTGCCGCCGGAACTGACGGCGGGTAAAGGCCGTGTGATGGTGCGTTTCGAACCAGTGTCGTGGGCCGGCAGCCAGGGTGCAACGATGGCCCGGTTGACAGCGCTCAGCCAATACCGGGCCGAGCATGACATGTGGTTGCCCATGGTTATCGTCAATAGTCATTGACATTCGGGTAGCTCTCGATTAGAATGGCCAGACAGCGCCGCGGCATGGGTTGGCGAACGATCGGATTGGAGAGAGACTGGAAAGCAGGGCGCTGCGACAACCTAATGGAGGACCATCTGACTTCTTCGAAGACACGCGACCAGGCACCTTTGCGCCTCTTGCTGACCGCGGCCGGCACCCTGCTGCTGGGTGCCATCCTGCTTCTTCTGCTGGTGGGCTGCGCTCGCTACGGGGGCGCGGAAGGACTGGTCAAACGCATCCAGGTTGAGCTCGCCTCCCAGAAACCCCATCCCGAAATGGTGCCAACACCGCTGCCGACGCCGACGCGCGCTGCTGCTGAGACCAATGGTCCATCGCCAACGGCTGCTGCTTCAACCCCGCTGGAAACGCTTGTGCTATCGCCATCCTCCCCCAGCGCGGTGGAATCAGCGGAACAGACACCGGACGCCGATCTCGCTGATTCAGTTCCCGATGAGCCAACACCGACACTGATAGCGACTCCGATGGCGCCTTCTGCCAGCCCGACCGCTGCAGGCTTGCCCGTGGCGCTTGCGTTGGAAGGTTTGTCTCATTATTGGCAGACCTGGAACAACTGTGGCCCTGCAACCCTGGCGATGAATCTGAGCTACTTCGGCAGCACCTTGAGCCAGGAGGAGACAGCGGCCGTTCTCAAGCCGGACGACGACGACAAGAATGTCAGTCCCCGGGAGATGGCGGAATTCTCGCGGGCGCTGGGATTGCGGGCGTTGGTTCAGGTCAATGGCAATCCGGCCGTTTTGCGCCGGCTGCTGGACGCCGGCGTTCCCGTGTTGATCGAAACCTGGCTGGAGCCTGAGCCAAACGATGGCATGGGCCACTATCGTCTGCTAACAGGCTTCGACGACTCGCGGCGGCAGTGGATCGTTTATGACAGTTACGTCAGCGAGGGAGTCGATCCCGAAAAGCCCTATGCGGGCATCCGGTTGAGTTACGATGAGACGGAAGCGCTGTGGCGGGTATTCAACCGGACCTATCTGGCAATCTTCGATGACGCGCGAGCGCCGGCTGTGCTGGAAATCCTGCGTGATGAGGTTGATGCCGGAACGATGTGGACGCGGTCGAGGGCAACCGCCCAGGCTGAGGTCGAGAGACAGCCGGACGATGCCTACGCCTGGTTCAATCTGGGCAGCAGCCTGGTCTCGCTGGGCCGGTACGACGAGGCTGCCAGTGCCTTCGACCGGGCCCGGGTGATTGGTTTGCCCTGGCGAATGCTTTGGTACCAGTTCGGGCCCTTCGAGGCCTATTTTGAGACGGGGCGATTCGCCGAGGTCATTGCTCTGGCAGATGCAACTATCGCCACGGTCGACAACATCGAGGAGATTCATTTTTGGAAGGGCAAGGCGTACCAGGCGACGGGTGACCTGCAAGCGGCCCGAGCGGCTTTAGAACAGGCCATCGGTTACAACCCAAACTTCGTTGGGGCGGTTGAGGCCCTGGCGGAATTGGGAACCACCGACTGAGTGCCGCTTATTTCGCAGTGCTTTTTGACGCCGACGCAGCGACCTGGTGACACGAGGACGCGGCGACATCGCTGCCTGAGTGTGCGCCTGGTTTTCTGTTCACATCCTTCCAACCACCCGACACCATGACCAACGAATCGGCTACTGCCGCTGGCGAGACACGTCGCCAAAACTCGCAGCGACTGACCCACATCAGCCGCAACACCCTCATCGTCGCTGCATCTTTTGGGTTGGCAGCCGTGGTGGGCCTGGTGCGAAACGTTGTCATTGCTCAGCAGTTTGGCATCGGTGCAGACCTGGACGCCTATTTCGCGGCCTTCAAGCTGCCCGACCTGCTTTTCACCATCGTGGCGGGGGGTGCCCTGGCAACGGCATTCATCCCGATTTTTGCCAACTTCCTTTCGGCGGGGGATCGAAAGGGAGCCTGGCGTCTCGCCAGCGCCATCACCAATCTGGTGATGATCGTAGTGTCGACCCTTGCAATCCTGGCCGCGGTCGCTGCGCCATGGTTGGTAGAGACATTGATCGCTCCTGGATTTAGCGCAGCCCAACAGGCTGAAACGGTCGATGTGATGCGCATCGTGCTGATCTCGACGGTCATCTTTGGCATAAGTGCCGTTCAGGGCAGCGTGTTGCACGGCTTCAAACACTTCCTGTTGCCCGCCTTGGCGCCGGTGGTCTATCCACTGGGTATCGTGGTGGGTGCCATCTTTCTGGCGCCAACCATGGGTATCAAGGGCCTGGCAATTGGCGCTGTGATCGGCTCGTTGCTGAACCTGCTCATCAAGGTACCTGGATTGATCTATTATGGATTCCACTGGTGGCCGGTGCTGGATCTGCGGGGTGTCCACGCGGAGCCAGTGCGCCGGGTGCTGGTGCTGATGGGGCCGCGCGTGCTCGATCTGGCCGTGTTTCACGCCACGCTGCTGGCGGCGACTAATCTAGCTTCCCGGCTGGGTGAGGGCAGCGTCAGTGCTCTTGAATGGGGGTGGGACGCTATGCAGTTGCCCGAGACGGTCATTGGCACGGCGTTCGGATTGGTGGCATTCCCGACCATGGCGGAACTGGCGGCACGTAACGATCGCGACGGGCTGCGTGACACCCTGGGTGAAACCCTGCGAGCGGTGATTGCTTTCAGTGTGCCCGCGGCTGTGGGCTTGATCCTCTTGGGCCGGCCGCTCCTGGCCCTGCTCTATCAACGAGGCGCTTTCGATACCCAGGCGACGGAAGCGGTCTACACCACCCTGCGGCTCTTCGCCCTGGGCCTGGTTGGCCACGTATGCCTTGAGCTTGTGGCCAGGGCGTATTTCGCAGAGAGGGATACTATCACGCCGCTGATTGTTGCCGTGGTATTCGCTGTTGTCTATCTGTTACTGGCAATTGCCCTGATGGTGCCCATGGGCGCGGGTGGCCTGGCTCTGGCCAATTCACTGGCCATCACTGCCGAAGTGCTGACGCTGGTGTGGATACTGCGCCGGCGCTGGGATGGCATCCAGGGGATGGCTACCCTGTGCTCGTTGGCGCGGGTTCTTCTGGCCAGTGGCATTATGGCATTGGCGCTGTTGGCGGTTCTGGCCGCAGCGGAGAGCGCAGGTCTGGACGCCCTGCCGACCGTGGTCATCGCCGGTGGTATTGGCTTTCTGACCTACCTGGTGGCAGGGTTGCTTCTGGACGTGCGAATCCTGCGCGAGCTACCGAGAGCGCTGTTGGGAATGGAAAGCGACTGGTAAGGCCGGACTTAGCCGCAGGAGGAGCCGTTGCACTCGTTCTGCAGGTGAATCGGCTGGTCACCCTGCAGATTTGAAACGGCATCTGCCATTGGGAAGGAGAGGGTGGCAACTCCAACCAGAAAGAGAGCTGTTACCCAGCGCCGAAGATTGCGGGCGAGGGAGAGAGTCATGGTCGTTCCTCCGTTGAATGACTGGAGGTTTAACGAACCAGGGGATCCCGCCGCAGACGCGGCTCACGTGACTGTCTCGGAAAACCCGGCTGACTATGGGGTTGTGTCCCTCCGGTGGGATAAGCTGCTCTCCCCCCAGAAGGCAGCTTATCCCACTCGAAGGCCTGGGCAATTGTCTGGCGAACCTTGTTGCCTGAGGCCAGGGTCTGGAAGTCGTATCAGGATTGCAGGGTGCTGGCCAGATGGCGGGCAAATTCGAAGATTCCCTCTTCTGGCGGGAAAAACTCCACATCACCTGCTTGAAGCATTCTTCGGTCACGGGCACCGGAGTCGCCACCAGGACCCGCTACAATTTTCGCGTCGCTGGTGCATACCTGCTTGAGAAGCTGGGCAAGCCGTGGATCGTGCCTGAATTGATTCAACATGCGCAGACCGGCCGGAATGACAAGGCATTCTGTTTCGGGTGCAGCCGCCAGGGCCTCACCAAGGCGCATGTCCGGCTCGATGGCCAGGCCATGGGTGCCGGTGATGTGCTGTCCATGCAGACCGACGATCTTGACCTTTAGTCCGGCCTCTCGCAGAACACTGACGAAAACGGTGACTGGCACCTCGTCGAACTGGGTTCCCCAGAGTACGAATATCATCATTTACGACTCCCGTTCGTGACTGCCACATCGTCAGGTTCCCGCCACCACCCATGTCATTCTCACACCAACACTTCTCTGGTTACAGCATACACTACCTGGACTCTATTGGACTATCGATTGTCTACACAGACTCTGTCCAAGTCTTTCGAACACTGCAAAAGCCTTTGCTACGCGATCAGAGGATCGGCGCTGCAATTGCCTGGCTCGCCTGCGCCCTCGTGTCCTGGAGACAGTGCAATAGGCTGCGCGTCATTCCTGCATGACATGCCGTGGCAAAGTGCTTGGCGCGCGCGGGGCTAGGGGGTGGGTCAAAAATGCCGAATTGAGAATTGCGCCATGTTCTCTTGCATCCTGGACGTTTTGTGGTATCCTACTTTGCACTTTCGCCCCCTGTTTTCCCGGATTCCATCGCCCTTGGCGAACCCGATCTGGTGGGGATGGCTGAGACAAGGATCACTGCCATGCAAGACCAATCATTGGACAGCCTTCGCGAGCAGGTAAAAAAGACTCTGTCGCAGTGGGGAAAGGGTTCTTCCGAACATGCCCTGAAACACCTGCAACTTGTCAGGAAGCGAAGCCGGGAATCGGGCGTTTCTCAGACTCAGGCTGCCAACCAGGTGCTGTTTGAGGCTCTTGAACGGCTCGAGATGGAAGCCCCGCAAGGAGCCCGGATACTGCAGTTGCATTATCTGGAAGGCATGAGCATGCAGCAGGTCGCCAATCGTTCCAATCGTGCCCAGGCCTCCTGTTTCAATATCCAGCGACGGGCCATTGACCGGCTTGCCAAGATCATCGACAGGCAAGAGAGCGAACTGCTTGAGAGCATGGCCCGCGAAGCAACGGCGCGCCTTGGTCTACCCTCCTACGACCGCTTGTTTGGGGTCGACGCTCACCTGGACGAACTGCAGAGCCTGGTTCGTCGTTCAGCTCAACCCTGGCTCATTCTGCTGGAGGGAATCGGCGGCATTGGCAAGACGAGCCTGGCCGATGCCCTGGCACGCCGGGTGTTGGCAGAGGGTGATTTTGACGGCATCGTCTGGACGACCGCCCGCAAGCAGGTCTTTCGGCTGAGCGGCCATATTGAAACAGTGGTCGATCCTGTGCTGTCGGCCGAGGCGCTGGTGGAGCGGCTGGCCGAGCAGGTCATCGGCGACATGGCCTTGTTGCCCGTTCCCTTCGACATCGATCGAGTGCTGCCGATCCTGCAACAACACCTGGATGAGCGCCCGCACCTGCTGGTGATCGACAACCTGGAGACGGTGGTCGATCTGGAGACCTTGTTGCCCTCCCTGGCATCTCTGGCCAATCCCTCCAAGGTGTTGCTGACCTCGCGAACCGGCTTGCAGGATATGCCCAATATCTTCCGTCTGAACGTACCTCCCCTCAGCCAGGACGATGCGCGCGCTCTCCTCCGCTACGAGGCTCAACTGCGCAATGCCGTCCACCTGGCAGCGGCCAGTGACGGCGACCTGAACGCCATTTATGCCAGCACTGGCGGCAACCCCCTGGTGCTGCGCCTGGTGGTGGGACAGACCCTGGTCCACGATCTGCCTACCATTCTTCAGTCTCTGGGTGAGGCCCGTGGCCAGACGGTGGACCAGCTTTACACCTACATCTACTGGCAGGCGTGGAACAACCTGGACGAAAATGCCCAACGGGCCTTATTGGTCATGCCCCTGGTGCCGCCCAAGGGACAGGATCTCGATTTTCTGGTGCGCATCAGTGGCCTCGATCGGGCGCAAATGGTGGATGCCCTGGAAAGCCTGGTCAACCTGAATCTGGTGGATCGCCGCGGTGACTTGCACCAGAGCCGTTACACGATCCATCCCCTGACCCATGGCTTTTTGCAGGAGCAAGTGGCGAAATGGCAGTAGGCCCCGACCTCGACGCGCCTGCCTTATTTCAGACTTACATACAGCGCACGGTTCAGGCTGCCCTGGAGCAACTGGAGGGATCGGGCACGGCGTTGCCATTTGACGACGATCGCGATCTGGCGTTGCACACGTTGACCTTTGCTCTGGAACTGCCCACTGCCTGGGATGACACCAGTCGTCTGCTGATGACGCTGGCGCCCAAGATGGAACAGGCCGGCTTTCGCTCCGAGTGGATGGCGCTGCTGGACGAGGGTATCCAGACCAGCCAGAGGCGGGGAGACCGGCGCACCGAGGGGGAACTTCGCCTGCAGAAGGGCGTGCTTTGCCAGTTTCTGACCGACTACGATGGTGCGGCTGAACAATTCGGCCTGAGCGAGCGCTGTTTCCGTGTTTCAGGGGATGCGCGTGCACGCGCCCGGGTCTGGAACCGGCAGGCGTCGCTGGCCAGGCGGCAGGGGAAGCAGGAGGAAGCCGGGCGTCTGGTGGCAGCAGCATTGGAGGTTCTGCAGGATGCCGATGCGGAGCTGGGTTACAGCTATCTGGTGCTGGGCTTGATCGCCCTGGATGAGCGGCGATGGCCCGAGGCTGTAGAGAATTTCGAGGTGGCGTTGCGGCTCTTTGAACGGGCCGATGCCCAACGCTACCAGGCCTGGTGTCATAGCAATCTGGGATTGGTGCGGTGGTACCAGGGCGAGCTTGAGTTGGCGGAGAATCACCTATTGCGGGCGATCGGGCTCTTCGAGAGGATTGGCGACCCTATTCACCGGGGATCGGCCCTGATCAATCTGGGCAATGTTTACATCGATCGGGGCCAGCCCGCCAGTGCCCTGGCGTGTTATGGGGAGGCCGAGCCCATCTTTCGGCAGGCTCAGGACACGTTGAACCAGGCGATGATCTACAACAACATGGGCAAGGCCTATCGCGAGATGGGGAGATTTGGCGAGGCGCTGCCTGTCTGCCAGCGCAGTGTGGCGTTGTTCGGGCAGTTGCCCGGCCTGTTCAACCATCTGAACGCCATGGAGGGACTGGGGGAGACCTATCTGGCTCTGGAGTGCTTTGGGGATGCGCAGGGCGTCTTCGAAGCGATTCTCCGACAGCTGCCCGGCATGGACAACGTCGAGCGCCGGGCGAAGATGGAAGCGAGAATGAATGTCTACCTGGAGGGGATTGGCCGGGCTAGGGAGGCGCGGCGCTAGGGGGATGCGGGGATGCGGGGACGGTTTGGACCACGAAGGCGCGAAGTCTCACGCGCCAGCAGGCGTACCGTGAGGTAAGGACGCGAAGCGCGAAGGGTACGAAGGACGCGGGGATGTGGGGACGCGGGGATGGTTTGGACCACGAAGGCGCGAAGGTTCACGAAGGACGCGAAGCGCGAAGGGTACGAAGGACGCGGGGATGTGGGGACGCGGGGATGCAGAGACGCGGAGATGACGTCCACGAATGGGGTCACGAATTCACGAATTGCGCCAGCCACTGGACTGTGTATCCGTCACTCCCGCTTATTCCTACGCCACTCCCACGAACGCCAGCAGGCGATGCGTGAGCTAGGTAGCTAGGCAGGGACGCGAGGACCCAGGACGCGGAGATATGACGGCATGCGACATTTTGATATTTTTACGTTGTGACCCTGCATCACCGCGTCCCTGTCAGCCGATCTCTGGCAATTCCGCCAACGCTGCCTCGATCATCTCCTCGGGATAATCGTAATCAATGAGCTGATCGTTCAGGTAGGCGTCGTAGGCAGCCAGGTCAAAGTGGCCATGGCCAGAGAAATTAAAGACGATGGTCCTGGCCTCGCCAGATTCCTTGGCCGCCAGGGCTTCATCCATGGCAGCGCGCACGGCGTGGCTGGTCTCGGGTGCAGGCAGGATGCCCTCGGTATGGGCAAAGCTAACCGCGGCTTCAAAGCAGGCATTCTGCTGCAGAGACCGGGCCTCGATCAGGCCAGCCTGGGCCAGAGCACTTACCTGGGCGGACATACCGTGATAGCGCAACCCACCTGCGTGGATGGGCGCAGGTATGAAGTTGTGGCCCAGGGTGTACATCTTGACCAACGGGGTCAACATGGCGGTGTCGCCAAAGTCATAGGCGTAGGGCCCGCGGGTGATGCTTGGCGAAGCGGCTGGCTCCACGGCAACGATCCGGCTGTTCTTGCCGCCGGTGATGTTTTCCTTGACAAATGGGAAGGCGAAACCGGCGAAATTACTGCCGCCGCCCACGCAGCCGATGATGACATCGGGCCAATCCTCGCCGGCCAACTCCAGTTGCTTAATGGTCTCCTGGCCGATCACCGTCTGGTGCAGCATGACATGGTTGAGCACGCTGCCCAGGCTGTATTTGGTATCCTCCCGGGTGGCCGCCTCTTCAACCGCCTCGCTGATGGCGATGCCCAGGCTGCCGGTGGTATCGGGATCCCTTTCCAGGATCATGCGACCGGCCTGGGTCTGGGTACTGGGGCTGGGGACCACTGTTGCGCCCCAGGTTTCCATCAGGATACGCCGGTAGGGCTTCTGCTCGAAGCTTACCTTCACCATGTAAACCTTGCACTCAATACCAAACATGTTGCAGGCAAAGGAGAGGGCGCTTCCCCACTGTCCCGCACCCGTTTCGGTGGCGATGCGCTTGACACCCTCTTCCCGGTTGAAATAGGCTTGAGCCACGGCGGTATTGGGCTTGTGGCTACCAGGTGGACTCACACCTTCGTTTTTATAATAGATGCGGGCCGGTGTGTCCAGAGCCTTTTCCCAGCGATGCGCCCGATAGAGTGGCGATGGGCGCCAGAGCTTGTAGATTTCACGCACCTCATCGGGAATCTCGATGTAGCGTTCAGTGCTGACCTCTTGCATGATCAGCGCCATCGGGAACAGTGGTGCCAGGTCTGCGGGAGCGATGGGTTGCTGCGTGCCAGGATGTAATACCGGAGGCAACTCGATACCGGCTGACGGCAGGTCTGCATTGAGGTTATACCAGTGGGTTGGAATCTCATTCTCGGGTAGAATGAACTTGGTCTGGGACATGGGTTCTGGACTCCTTGATTGGGGAATTCGTTAATGGGCGGTTTTCGGTTTACGCGCGTTCAAACAGGTGAGCTGGACAGGCGATAAAGCTGGCATGGTCTGATCCAGGATTCCTGTTTCTGGCAATCGAATCGGGAGTCTCTCAGGAGAAGTAAGGCTCGATCTTTTCCAGCAACCGCTCCTTGGGCATGTAGCCGACGATTCGTTCGACCGGCTGACCATCCTTGAAGAGGATCAAGGTGGGAATGCTCATCACGCCATAGGCCATGGCAGTGGATGGATTGTGATCCACGTCCAGCTTGGTGATTTTTAACTCGTCTTCGTATTCGTCGGCCAGATCCTCAAGGATCGGCGCAATCATCTTACAGGGGCTGCACCAGACAGCCCAGAAATCGTTTAAGGTCGGCACTGAAGCCTGCAGAACCTCTTCTTCGAAACTAGCATCTGAAACTACAACCGGCTTTGCCATCGTATTATCCTCCGTAGCCGCGAAAAACTGTTGCGACGATCGGTGCCGTCCACGTCCAGGAGAGGACAAAGGCAGCGGCTCGATCATCCCTGGTATGATAGTCTGGGCAGGGTACTTTGTCAAGAGGGGGGCTGACAGAGTTGTGAAAAATCGTTGGCATGGTGGTGCATTTGTGGTACAATGAGTTTGTGATTACCAGGGAAGACACGAGCAACGCAAAGGGATGGCCGGTGACAGGCCATGAATGGGCTGTCGATCTGTTGCGGCGTAGCCTGGATGCAGATCGATTGCCCCATGCATTGCTGTTGACTGGACCGCGCCAGGTTGGAAAGAGGACCCTGGCACTGGCACTGGTCTCTGCCCTGTTCTGTCAGGCGGAGAACCGCCCGTGTGGGGAATGCCGGGCATGTGTAAGGGTTGCGCATGGCAACCATCCCGATGTGCAGGTGGTCGAAGCAACGGTGACTGGCCGGGAGAGGGAGGGTGTTCTCAGGATCGACCAGATTCGTCTGCTTCGGCGGGAAGCAGCTCTGGCGCCCCTGGAAGCGCCCCTGAAGATTTTCGTATTGCGCGAGATCGAACACGCCAATTTGCCCGCCGCTAACGCGTTGTTGAAGACCCTGGAAGAACCGCCCGATCGTGTCATGCTGATTTTGACCAGCGCGCGTCCAGATGCCTTGTTGTCAACCATCATATCACGTTGTCAGACCGTCCAGTTGCGGCCATTGGCAATTGAAATTGTCCGACAGGCTTTGATAAACGACTGGCAGGTATCTGAGGAAGAGGCCGCGTTGCTCGCCCGCCTGTCCCGGGGGCGCCTGGGATGGGCTGTGGAGCGACTTGAAGATGAAACAGCCTGGCAAGAACGTGTGGACATCCTGGATGAGTCGTTTGAGTTGACCGGCAAGGGTCCCACTGAACGTCTGAAATTTGCTGCCAACCTGGCTCGCACGCCCGGTCGGGTTCAACCTACTCTCGATCTTTGGGCCAGCTGGTGGCGCGATCTCCTGCTCATGCAGACGGGATGTTCAGATCAAATCAGCAACATTGACCTGGAGGCCCGTTTGGGCGAGCAGGTACACCAATTTGATACCAGTCAGGTCAGGCACTTCCTGGCTCGCCTGCAGGCGGCGCCTGGTCAACTCAACCGAAATGTCAACGCTCGCCTTCTTCTGGAGAATCTTGTCTTGCACATGCCAGAACCGGAACAAGGCGGCCTTATCGATTAGGAGGATTCATGCCTACCGTTGTTGGCGTGAGTTTTAGACCAGTCACAAGGATATACCATTTTTCTCCCGGCGACGTCGAGGGATTGCAAGCTGGCGACTATGTGGTGGTGGAGACATCAATGGGCTATGAGGTTGGCAGAGTTGCCTGGGAAGCACGAGATCTTCCTGCTCGGGAGGTGAGCGGGGGCCTGAAATCGGTTCTCAGAAGGGCAACGGTCGTCGATCTGGTGGAGCGGGATCAGTACCGGAGCACCCAGCGGGAGGTTCGCGGGATTTGCCGCGCCAAGGCCATTGAGCACAATATGTCCATCGAGGTCGTCGGCGCCGAGTATAGCTTCGACGGCACCCGCCTGATTGTCTCGTTTACCGCCGAAGGCCGGGTAGACTTCCGGGCGTTGGTCCGGGATCTTGCCCGTACGCTGAACACCCGCATCGAGATGAAACAGATCGGTGTTCGCGATGAGGCAAAGGTGTTGGATGGAATAGGCAAATGTGGTCGTCAACTCTGTTGTGCTTCCTGGCTGCGTGACTTCACTCCTGTCTCGATCAAGATGGCGAAACAACAGAATTTGCCTCTCAATCCAGCGGAGATATCGGGTGTTTGTGGTCGTTTGCTCTGCTGTCTCGCCTACGAAATTGATACCTACAGGGAAGCGCGCAGACGCCTGCCCAAGGTGGGCGCCGTTGTGATGACACCGGAGGGCAAAGGACGGGTTCGAAAAGTCCACGCGTTGCGCGAGGCGCTAACCGTCAAGCTGGAAGATGATAAGCTTCATGATTTTTCAATTGATGATATCGAGGGATTTCAGCGCTCCGCGCAAAGCGGGAGCGGTTGTGGGGGATGTGAAAAATAGACAAAACAGTGTATGGAAATCGAAACGCGAGGACAGAACTCATCATCGAGATCTGCCACGCGTTTTTTCTGAAGGGATTCCCTTGACTGTCGGCTGGGACAATCCAGGGGGCTGGTGTTTTCTACTGGGCGTCGACGGAAATCCGCACTGCGGTGCGTTCGTTGCCGTCTATCATTACCTCTGCAAAGGCAGGCAGGCAGGTGATAACGATACCGTCAAGTTCCAGATATCCACTGGCGATGGCAATGGCCTTGACCGCCTGGTTGACAGCGCTCGCGCCGATCGCCTGCACATACGCATGTCTGTGCTCGCGAATGACACCGGCTATTGCACCGGCAACGGCTGTCGATCGGGAATTGGCGGATACCTTGATGAGCTCCAGAGGTCGTTTTTCGCCCGGTGGATTCAACGGCGGTGTGACGGGGTGTGAATTGCTGCTATGCAAGCCGTGGGTGGTGCTTGTGTGTACGTTGACGTCCATTCCAATTCTCCATGTTGTGTGGCGGTATTCTTCATCAATCCAAGACGCTATATTCCGTCGGAAGTTACGCCCAAAACGCCTCAGGTTGAAGATTGGGTAAAAAGGAAAGGCAAGGTCGTCGATGGCGAGCCCGGCAAACAGAAGACCGAAACGCCGGGATAGTTCCCGGCGCTTCGGTCCCATTGATCTATCGGTTTAGATGTGAAAGCCAGAATTGTCTACTTGGCGTAATCCACAGAGCGTGTTTCCCGGATAACTGTCACCTTGATCTGTCCAGGGTATTCCAGGTTGTCTTCAACCTTCTTGGCAACTTCCCGCGACAGTGCCACTGCCCCCAGGTCATCCACGACATTGGGCCTTACCACGATACGAATCTCGCGACCAGCTTGTATGGCAAAGCTCTGTTCAACCCCGTCAAAGGAGTTGGCTACGTCCTCCAGAGCAGTTACGCGGCGCAAGTACGTTTCCAGGGCCTCTCGACGGGCGCCCGGGCGGGCCCCTGATACTGCATCGGCTGCCTCGACAAGGACAGCCTCGAGACTTTCTGGCTCGACCTCGTGATGGTGACTGGCAATGGCATTGACAACCAGGGGTGGCACCCCATAGCGGCGAGCCAGGTCAGCGCCTATCAGGGCATGAGGTCCCTCCACCTCGTGGGTGACGGCCTTGCCCAGGTCATGCAGGAGGCCACCCATTTTGGCAAGTCGCACATTGGCACCCAGTTCGGCTGCCAGTATCCCTGCCAGGTGGGCGGACTCGATCGCATGATGGTACTGGCTTTGACCAAAACTCGTGCGATATTTCAGGCGGCCAATCAGCTTGAGTATCTCTGGATGAAGGCCCTGTAGCCCGGTTTCGTAGGCCGCCTGTTCACCAGCTTCCCATATCCGCTGATCTACCTCTTCCCGAGCCTTTTGCACCTCTTTCTCGATGCGAGCGGGATGGATGCGGCCATCGCTAACCAGTTTGGATAATGCCATGCGGGCCACTTCCCGTCGTATCGGATCGAAGCTCGAAATAATCACAGCCTCGGGGGTATCGTCGACAATCAGATCCACGCCTGTTGCGTGTTCAATTGCCCGGATGTTGCGACCTTGCCGGCCGATAATGCGGCCCTTCATTTCGTCGCTGGGAAGGGGGACGGAGGATACGGTCGTCTCTGCAACCTGGTCTGATGCCAGACGCTGGATGGCCACGCTGACGATCTTGCGTGCCCGTTTTTCTGCTTCCTCGTGGGCCTGGGCCTCAACCTCGCGGATCACGCGCGCCATATCCCGGCGCGTCTCGTCGCGTACCGAATCGAGCAATATCTTTTTGGCTTCTTCCCGGGTAAGACCGGAAATACGTTCCAATTCCTGATGGCGCTCCGCTTCCAGTTGGTTCAACTCGTCAGCCCGTTTATCCAGGCTGCTTTGGCGTTTCTGTAGGTTGCGATCGCGGTTTTCCAACTCCTCAAAGCGTTTATCCAGCACGTCTTGCCGGCGCTGGATTCTGTCTTCCTGCCGCTGGATGTCTCGTCGACGGCGTTCAGTCTCCAGCTCGAACTCCTCGCGCAACCGAACCTGTTCTGCCTTCTGCTCCAGTTTGATTTCCTGTTGCATCTGTTGGGCAGTGCGTTCAGCTGCCTGAATGATTTCGTCGGCCCGTTCGTTGGCCGATGAGATCTTTGCCTCTGTGATGTACCGGTGGAGGAAATAACCGCCCAGCCCGCCAATAATCAGGCCGAGCAGGAGCCCCAGCACCGGCATACCGGTTGATTGCAGATCCATGTTTGCTCCAGTGGGGTGCAGTCTTCCGCGCACCCCCATGATTTCAAAATCTCAGTTTGTCTGACCCATCCACGATCGTTCTCCGTCAGGCGCAACAAGCAAGCTTCAGATAACGAATCGGGTCATGTTTCTTCACGTCAGGATGAGTCGAATCTGATTTGGGCCATTGGTCAGCCCGGGTTCTGTGTCCTAATCGTCCGGCGGTTGGTGGCGTTCCTGGCAGAGCCGCTCGACTGTGGGCCAGACCACGTCGTGGGTGAAACCTCTGCGAAGCAGGTGGCTCGCCAACTTCTTGCGGAAATCCTGTTGGTCGACGTTTACCAGCCTCTGGGCCCTTGCCAGACCAGCCCGGTAAGCGCCATCTGTCATGTCGATCGACTCGATCACCTGGTCGATGATATCGTTAGCGACTCCCTTTTGGCGCAGCTCTGCACGCAGCGCCAACGGTCCCTTTGGGCGGAATCGCTCACGATCGTTGACCCAGAAGCGAGCGAATTCCATATCGTTCAGGTATCCTGCTTCCAGCAAGCGCTCTATGACCGATTCAATCGCGGAATCGCTCACGTCATGTTTTCGCAGGTTTTTTCGTACCTCAGCAATCGTGCGCGGCCTGTATGCAAGAAAGCGCAGTGATCTCTGATAGGCCTTCTGTCGCTCATCCTCTGCTTGCAGTTGAGCGATCTCATCATCGCTCAAATAGAGACCACGTTTCAGGGAAGCGGCCGCCAGAGCCGACAACCCGAAGGCAAATTGGTCATCCAGGTAAATATTTACGCGGTTGGCGTCACGTTTTTGGAAGCGCAGGGCAGTGATGATGCCGGCCATATTTCTCCGACCAGTACTTTCTGAATCAAAAAACTGCGACCTTCGAGGGTCACAGCCGAAGAATCCAGGTGTGGTCGTGTTGACCAGCAGATCGCTGGCCGACTCTATCCAGTTGACGCGGTGCCATACAAAGCACCAAGCGGGTGAGTATTTGCTCACCCAGAACGGAATTCTGGCAAGGAAGGCACCGGTCTGTCCGGTAGCAGGGTGCGCCAACCAGCGCGCGAATCTAGACTCTATCGCCAGGGATGGGCGCGGACGCCCTTATGTTTCCCTGGCGTCGATACATTCAGCAGTCCTCGTCATTAGCTACTACGGGGCGACTGATTTCTGGGAGGCGAGTCAATTGCCAGCCTTCCGTTCTCTGGATTGTTCCATACGATAGGGCAAGCCGCCGATACCGTTACATCCCTCAAGAAACTGATGGGGATGTCGCCGCTTTCAACTCCGCATTCACAGGCACGATCAGGTGCCTCGATTTTGCAAGGGAGAGATACAGCTTGTATCGTCGAAGGCATCCGAGTACATCGAAAGAAACGAAAATTCGGGTGCCGGTTTTCTTCTGCTTGCCAGGTTAGGCTATCGCTACCTGGATTCGGGTCTGGTGACCCATCTGGTTGACTTGAGACAGCTGGTCTCAGCCAACGCCTGGGTGTGTGCGGTTTCAGCGGATAAAGTGTTGCTGCCCGCCCACGGAAATGAATCATTCCTGTTGATGCCCATCAAGTTACAGCGAAATCACAGGAACTTTGATATGTTCTGGCTTCATATAGTTGTGCCAGTCAGGCGTCCACAGCTGTGGGACGCTCTGGCAGGCCGACGGCCTCTCTGATCTGGCTGTCAAGGGTTTCAAATAACTCAGCATCGTCCCTCAGGAAGGTCTTGGCATTTTCGCGGCCCTGTCCGAGGCGGGTATCGCCGTAGGAGTAGAAGGAACCTCTCTTGGTGATGATGTCGTATTGGACGGCCAGGTCAAGCAGGTCACCGGTCTTGCTGATGCCCTCGTTGTACATGATGTCGAACTCCGCCTGGCGGAAGGGAGGGGCAACCTTGTTCTTTTTGACGGTGACGCGGGTGCGGTTGCCGATGACGG
>JAYELL010000108.1:0-71597 GCA_034717495.1 Chloroflexota bacterium
CGAACGGGATCTTGTTTTTCTGGCTGATGCGAGGCCAGTAGGGGCAGTGAATCGTGTGCAACTCCATGCTGCGTGGGTTGCCATATACGTAGTCTTCCGACTCCTTCACCGCCGTGATTTCGATCGTTAGTTGCCCGGTCAGAACACCATCCTGCTCCTGCCCGATGATAATGGGGTAAACCTTCAAGTGCTCGGCCTGGTGCGAAAAATCGATTTCCATGGTGACGGTGCCCTGTTGAAGCACATCCAGGGGGAAGTCGATCAACTGGCCCTTTTTGCCGCCCGGCAGAGCCAACCGCACCCAACGGCTGTTCTGGCTCACTGATGTGACGTGGTGGGAGGTCACACTCGTGGTCGCCAACCACACCGGAACTCGAAGTTGTATGTCGGTGTCTTCAGGCAATTGGCTGGCATCGATGCTAAGTGTATTGCTCGACGGTGTCATGCCGCCTCGAACCAGAAAACTGGTCTTGGTTTTCCCTCCGGGAACGGCGTTCTGCGGACTCACGTTGCGTTGGCCGACGTTGTTGTCATAGCGTACCAGAAGACTATGGTCGAGTTGGCCGGAGTAAATCTCCGGAAGGCTGTGATCGGCTGGTGCGCTGGCAATCGCGAGCAGGCATTCATGATCAACGATCTGCGGTGTCCAGATGAAAGGTCCCACCGGCACTGAAGCACCGGCCGCAATCGAACCCGGGTAGGAGATCGTTCCCATCTGCTGGAAGTGAGTGGGAAAAAGCATGGCGGTGCCCGGGTCGCAGTGGAATGCCTTCACTACGATACCAGACGCGGGTTGTGTGCCGCGATTGTGCACCTGCACGTACATGTAGTTGGGCACGCCATTGATCGGAGCCTGGTGGCCGGCGGCAGGATCCTCACCGAAGTTTGGGTCGGTCGGATCAGTCGGATCGGCAGGGGGTGGGTTGTTGCGTACCCAGATGTCCGGACTCTTCCAGTGTGGCGACATGCTGGGCTGGTCGCCCGTGTCCGTGGCGCTGTCGCGGATGAAGAGATTCACCGCTGAGCCGCTTTCATCGGTGACATCAAGGCACAGATGGAGCAGTGTTGCCAGAGTCATGCGAGCCACCTGCGTCACGTAGGCGAAGTCGACCATGCTCACCGCATCGTTGCTGGTGTGATAGTGTGGGTTGTGACCTGCTTCGTAGGCTCCCGCGACGACCCACCCGCGTGCCTCGAAAGGCATGTAGTCGCTACCATAGATGTGGGAAAGCAATACGGGCATGTCAGAATAGTCTGCCGCCATCTGGGCCATGGTATCTCCCAGAGCTTGTGAGAGCTGATCGTTGCTGCTGACGCTGTTGCCCATATCCCGCTCAATATTGATCGCATTGTCGGCGGGAGGGACACCAACCTGATCCAGGTTAATGAGCCGATGGACATTGATTCCCCCGTCTTGCAGGTGCTGCGCGTAGGCGGTCGATCCCCAGTAGCCCTGTTCCTCGCCGGAAAATGCCGCGAACTGTACCGTGTCGCGCAGGTCAACATCTGCCAGAATGCGGGCCAACTCCAGTAGAACGGCCACACCAGTGGCATTGTCGTCCGCGCCCGGTGCCCGGTCTGTAACCCCACCCTGGACATTTATCGAATCGTAATGGGCACAGACAATAACAAGCTTGGGGTTGCTGTCGGAGCCAGGTTTGGTGCAGATGATGTTCTTCAATTGGTGGCCTTCCCGTGAATACTGGTGGGAGACTACCGAACCGTAGCCGAAGCCGGAGAACTGACTGCTTAGCCAGGTGGCCGCCTGATCGATATAGGTCGATTGAGTGTGTCGCGTGTGGTAACTGCTCAGGTGGTGCACCCAATTCGACAGGTTTGTCTGGGACACCAGATCGGTCAAAACTGCGATGAATTTGTCCGGCAGTATGCCTGTCCATTTTCGCCTGGAGACTGCCCTGGCAACGGGAGGAGCTGGCGGCGGCTGCCGCTTATCGGGTGGAGGGTAGATTTCAAGATCAAAAGTTGACATAATCGTTACTCCTAATCAAAGGGGATCGGACGACGGCCGATGGCTGACCAATCGCCCGATCCCCTACTTCATGTTTCAAGCCGCGATCAGTCGATATGGTATTCTGGCAGGCAGAAAGCGCAGCCATCGTAACCACGAGCCAGTCCGTCCTGAACTCTGGCGAACGGGATCTTGTTTTTCTGGCTGATGCGAGGCCAGTAGGGGCAGTGAATCGTGTGCAACTCCATGCTGCGTGGGTTGCCATATACGTAGTCTTCCGACTCCTTCACCGCCGTGATTTCGATCGTCAATTGCCCGGCCAGAACACCATCCTGCTCCTGCCCGATGACAATGGGATAGACCTTCATATCCTCGGCCTGGTGAGAGAAGTCGATTTCCATCGACACATTTTTCTCCTCACGGGTCGCCAGGGGGAAGTCTTCCAGTCGGCCGATAGCGCCACCTTCCAGGCTCAAATACATCCAGCGGCTGTTAGAACTCTGAACCTGGAAGCCGGACATGCTGGCGGCCTCATCGACCAGGGTTCGAGCCAGACGCAGGGTGAAGCTGGTATCGGAAGGCAGTTCGCTTGCGTCGATATTGAGTGTGTTGATCGAGGGATGAGTGGTCCCGCGGATCATGAAGCTGGTCTTGGTCTTGCCGCCTGGCACCGCGTTCTGCGGGCTGACGTTTCGTTGACCAACGTTGTTGTCAAAGCGCACCAGTTTCCAGTGATCGACCACACCGGAAACGGTAGCGGTGATGGCGGGATCACTTGCCCCGTTCACCACAGCGAGCAGACATTCGTGATCTACAATCTGTGGTGTCCAGATGAAGGGGCCGATCCGCGCTGAACCGCTCGCCGGAATGGCCTGGGTAATGGTCAGCGTGCCCATGCTGTTGAAGTGGGTTGGCCAGAGCATGCCAGTGCCAGGATTGCAGTTGAATGCCTCTACTGAAAAGGTGCCGGCCTGCGCCGCTTGCGTTCCCCGGTTGTGGACGTTCACATAGAGATAGTTCGGGACATTGTTGATGGGGGGTTGGTGCCCGTCGTCCGGGTTCTCGCCGAAATTCGGATCGGTTGGATCTGTTGGGTCTGCCGGCGGCGGATTGTTGCGTACCCAGATGTCCGGGGAGTGCCAATGCACCTGGGGACTGGCATGGGCACCGGTGTCACCGGCGCTGTCGCGAATGTAGAGATCAACGTTGCCAATCTGGGTCAGGTTGGTCCATAAGCCACGCCGACGGAAGGCATCCCAGATGACCTTTTTGTGGAGTCCGCCCGTCCGGTTGCCATCGATGGCGATCAGAGCGTTGGCCAATACCCTGGCATGATTGAACTGGTTGGTTGAGCTCGTGTTGTCAACCACCGTGGTCAACATCTCCATGTAGGTGCTGATTACTCTGTTTGCAGCTGCTTCACGCACAGCGGCGATGTCGGAGTCCCCGCCGATGTTGAGGAAGATATCCCACAGAGCCGTCGCCAGCACATTGCCCTTGAGGTACATGCCATAGCCCGCGAAACCGCTGTCGTCGAAGCGATGGCTCAGGTCCATCCGCCTGGTGGGTCCCCAGTGGCTCGTGCCACTGAAGTGCTGATCCCAGGGCATGGCTTCCTCGCGCTGAAACTGATGCACATTGAAACGGTCCAGCCATGCTGCCGCCAGGAAGTCGTTAAAGCCCTCTTCGTAGCTGGTTTGTTCTGATCCGATCAGGTAGTGCAATGCATGCCCATACTCGTGCACAATCACACCTGGATCTGCGGCATCTGGTACACCACCTTCGCCAAAGGCGATGAACATGGAACCACTGACCGGCACTACGAAATGGGAGTTATCCTCGCCTGAGAACCCCTGCGGATCAACTTCGATGGCGCTGGTTGCGGCGTTGTTATAGGCCGTGAGATTGCGATCCCGCAGGTACCTGATCAATTCGTCCAGATAGAAGTAGACCATGACGTTCAGGAGCTTGCGTTTCTTGGCGGTGAATTTGAAGTTGCTCGTAGCCTCTGGCGGAGCGAATGTCGGCGATTCCCGCTCGGCGTTTTTCACCCATGTGCCTTCCAGCTTGTACTTGCCGTTGGAGGGCGATGTCAGATTGAGAAGATCGACTTCCTTCAATTCATTGTTGAGGGTGCTTTCGAGGGTGCTCCAACTCAGGTTGTCGTTCTGGGAACTGCGAATTGGATCTGGCCAGAAGACGTTTCCCTTTAGAGTGGCATACCGGCGCCGGTCCTTGACTGCAACCAGCTTACCGTTGCTCGCGTCTACCAACAGCTCCCACTGGCCATCTGGTCCGGTGGTATCCATGAATACTTGCCAGACCAGGTAAGGTTGCCCCACGGTGCCTTCGGTCAGGCCGAGCATTTCACCGCGAATGGCTGGAGCATTCATGACACCATCCGCGTCCACCGGGCGATGGCGGTAGACAAAAAGATTGGGTGTCCCGAATTCCAAGGTATCGAAACGCGTCTCGAAACGGTCCGTCAGTTGCTCAATGACGGCGTCTTCTGTCAATTGGGCTTGCGCCGGCCCCAACGAGGGTGGTAGATCGTAGTCGATACCGTTGACCGCCGAGCTGATCTGATTGTCCGATTTGCGCATCGAGACCACCATCTCAGCCCCGTAAACGGGCAGCGTATTGTGTTCCTGCTGGTAACGTACGGAGCGCGTCGAACTGCCCTCCACGGTCTCCGTTTCCGTGAGGGAAATTCCATCCAGTTTGAACAGGTCCTTGTTGGCTTTCAGAAACTGCTCTGGTGCCTTTTTGGCTTCGAGCGTAGCGCCCGCCGGCACTTCTACCAGTTCTGTTCCGAAGAAGCTGCGAACGGCGCCCGTTTCTTCATCGTAGGTCGTTCTCATGTCCTGGCTGGGGTTTAGCTTCGGCATTATTTGATCTCCTTTGTCGGAAAAGGGTTGACTGCTCATCTGTGGCCACGAGGAATGCTCTGTGTGAAATGTTTCTCCTTTCTCTTCTTTAAACGAGGAAGCCTCACGTTTTCAGGCGAATGGCGTGTACCAACGATCATGTTGACTTGTCTACTTGTTTACTTCTCCACTTCTCCCTTTCCTGAGTATAACAAATCAGTGCCTACAAAATGTCCACACCGGTTTTTTACCAGGAATCCTTTGACAATTGCCGTTAATTGGCATACAATTGAAGCAGCCGTCCTCTGGACGGCGCGCAGTTTTTTAGGTGCAGTCAACAAAAAGGAAACGGGATTTCAGGTATGAAGATCGCCCCACCGCGAACAGCGTCCGATGTTCGCCAGGCTTTTTTGGATTTCTTCGAAGAATATGGCCACACCCATGTGGCGAGTGCGCCCCTGGTGCCTCAAGGGGATGATACCCTGTTGTTCGTCAACGCGGGGATGGTCCAGTTCAAGGATACCTTCCTGGGCCTGGAAAAACGCCCCTATGATCGGGCCGCGTCGAGCCAGAAGTGCATGCGCGTTAGTGGCAAACACAATGATCTCGAAGAGGTCGGTCCATCCCCAAGACACCATACCTTTTTTGAGATGCTGGGAAACTTCTCCTTTGGCGACTATTTCAAACGGGATGCCATCTTGTTCGCCTGGCAATGTCTCACCAGGGTGTTTGCCATTCCCGAGGATCGTCTGGTCATCACTGTCTTTAAGGATGACGATGATGCATTGGCCGTATGGCGTGACGAAATCGGTATTCCCCTCGATCGAATCATGCGAATGGGGGAAAAGACCAACTTCTGGTCGATGGGCGATACCGGCCCAACAGGCCCAACAAGTGAGCTGCACTATGATCAGGGAGCGGATGCCTGCACCTGCGGCGACCCCAAGTGCAGCGTGGCGCTGGATAACGAGTGTGAACGCTGGCTGGAAGTCTGGAATCTGGTTTTCATGCAGTACAACCAGCATGCCGACGGCACCCGCACGCCGCTGGCCCAACATGGTGTCGACACCGGCATGGGTTTCGAGCGGCTGGTCAGTATTCTCCAGGGTGTCGACAACAACTACGACACCGATGTCTTTCAACCGATTATGCGGCGCGTCCAGGAGATGCTGAGACATAGTGACCAGCAGATGCAGGCTGAGACGGTCGCCTATCGCGTGATTGCCGATCATTCCCGGGCGATCACCTTCCTCATTGCCGACGGGGTCCTGCCTGGCAATGAAGGCCGTAACTATATCTTGCGCCTGGTCCTGAGGCGAGCGGCCAGGTTTGGCCGGCTGCTTGGTTTTAAAGAACCCTTCCTTTCCGACGTGTCGCAAGTAGTGATCGATACGATGGGCGGCGTCTACCCGGAAATCGTCGAACGTTCACAGTTCATTCTGGACACGATCCGCTACGAGGAGGAGCGATTCCTTCGCACGCTGGACGTGGGTCTTAGCCTGGTTGACAATCTCGTCCAACAGCTAACGGAGCAGGGCGAGACGACGATGCCTGGCGACGAGGTATTCAAGCTCTGGGATACCTTTGGTTTCCCCTTGGACCTGACCCGCGATATCGCTGAGGAAAGCGGCTTGACCATCGATATGGTGGGCTACCAGAAGGCTCTGGAGAAACAGCGCAGGCGTGCCCGGGCAGCCGCCCACTTTGGTGCGGCCGAGGGCGAGGATCTTTCAGTATACGTGCAAGCTCTCGATCGTTTGCCCGATGGTGGCGTCGATCATCTTTATCTGTTGGACACGCAACTGCCAGCCGAGGTCGCAGGCATTGTCGCCGACGGCGTCCTGGTCGACCAGGTGGAGGCGGGGCAGGAGGTGGAAATCATCCTGTCAAGCACCCCCTTCTACGTGGAGGCCGGCGGTCAGGTGAGTGACACCGGAGCCATTAGCGAGGATTGCGATCATCCCCGGTGGCAGGTGGATGTGAGCGACACCCGCTGTCCCATTCCCGGTGTCATCGTTCATGCCGGACGTGTGGCGCGTGGCGTGGTTTCCACCGGCGATCGTGCGATGGCCGCGGTTGATCTGGCGCGCCGGGCAGATATAGCTCGCAATCATTCCGCCACCCACATCCTGCACAGTGCACTGCACGGGGAGTTGGGGGATCATGCTCGCCAGGCGGGGTCATTGGTGGCACCCGACCGCTTCCGCTTTGATTTTACCCATCCCTCTGCGGTCAGCGATGAACAATTGCAGCGCATCGAGCAGGCGGTCAACGACGCCGTATTCAGGAATGATCCGGTGACCGCCCGGTGGACTACCTACCGGGAAGCACTGGATAGCGGCGCGATGGCGCTCTTCGGAGAAAAATACGGCGACGAAGTGAGGGTAGTGGAAATCGGGCCAGCGAGCGACAAGTGGAGCAAGGAGCTTTGTGGCGGCACTCATGTCAGGAACGCCGGTGAAATCGGCGCATTCCATATTGTCAGCGAGGGCAGCGTCGGTTCCGGCGCCCGCCGCATTGAGGCGGTGACTGGTCGCGGCGCACAGCAGTACCTGCAGGAACGTCTTGCGCTTCTCAAGCATACCGCAGCTATCCTGGGAGTACCGGAAGGGGAGGTGGCCCGAAGAGCAAGGGCATTGGTCGATCAGGCCTCGGCTCAACAAAAGGAGATCACTCGTCTCCAGGACAGGTTGGCTCGTCAGGAGTTCGAAGGCTTGTTGAACCAGGTCGTCCAGGTAGATGGTATCGACGTGCTGGCTGCCCAGGTAAATGCTGCCAATGCCAACATCATGGCTACGATGACCGATTGGTTCCGCGATCAGTTGCCTTCCGGTGTGGTTGTCCTGGGTGCAGCGATCAACGGCAAACCCAATTTCATAGCTTCTGTAACGGATGATCTTGTGACAAAGGGAATGCATGCCGGAAAGCTGGTTAAAGCGGTGGCCGAGCAGGTAGGCGGCGGCGGTGGTGGCCGGCCTACCATGGCCAGGGCAGGCGGCACAGATTTGGCAGGATTGCAGTCAGCCATTCGGTCGGTACCTGGGCTGGTTTCGGAACAACTCTCCGACTCCCAGGGTTGAGTCACGGTTTAGCTCGATGAGTGACGACTTCCAAACAGCTTCACCACAATCCGGGCAAGCATCGCTCCAGCCTGCTCTCTCCGTGGTTGAAGTGCCGGAAGATATCTCGGCAGCAGCCGTGCGCCAGGTTTTGCTGCAACACGCGGGCAGTCGAATTGCCCTGGTCTTCAGGTCGAATCCAGGTGCTAACGATGCGGCCGCTGGCGTTACCAGGGGATGGGCACAGATTCAGCGGGAGGGGCGGCCTTCCGACGAGGCAGGCCTGGTGCTGTTTCAGGTTTTGCGTCGACAGGCCGATGCACAGGGCAGTCAAGTTGCCATCGTTACACGCAACGAGCGCTTGCGTACCCAGGCCAACGATGCCGGTTTGCCCGTTTTCAGCACGGTCGATGGCGCGCAGGATCATAGCTGGAACATGGGCCGTTCCCATTTGGACTACACCCCTCCCGGACCGTCCAGGAACCAGCGAGACACAATCAGCAGTCAGCGCAGGGCATGGTTGCCTTCGCGTTTTCGGCGTGTAGAAGTCTCCCAGGGGCGGCCGGGATCGACATCGCCCCTTCTGGAAGTGTTTGCGCTGGCTGCTGTGCTTTTCCTGAGTGTGGCCGCTGTTTCGGCCCTTTTGGCGTTCGTGGTGCCGTTGGCATCGGTCAAACTGGTGCCTGCCCAGGAGCCTATTGCCCATCGGATTTCCCTGGTTGCCCGCACCGATGCCGAGACTGCTGAATACGGTAAGCTTCTGATACCCGCCCGCCGAATTGGCCAACGGGTAGAGGGGGATGGCACGATCGAGGCTACCGGCAACCGTTCGGCTCCCGATCAGCCGGCGGTCGGGCAGGTCGTATTCACCAATCGCAGTTCCCAGCCCCAGGAGATCCCGGCAGGCACCGTGGTCGCTACCTCTACCGGCGCCAACGTCCGTTTTGAGACGCTGGAACCGGCATTGCTGGAGGGAGGCAGCGGTGCCCGGGTGCCCGTGGCGGTGCAGGCGCTCGAGCCAGGATCGGCAGGAAACGTGCGAGCCTTTTCGGTCAATACGGTCGAGGGGCCGATGGCATTGTCGCTAAATGTCATTAATCCGGCCAACATGGCCGGCGGTACCGTCAAGCAGGTGGCCGTGGTAACCCAGGCAGATAAGGATCGGCTACGAAGCCAGGTGTTGCAGCGGGTGACACAAGAGGCCTACGTGGCCCTGGGTGATTTGCTGGACGAGGGTGAGTTTGTACCCCCCGATACGGTTGGAAGCCTGGTTGTTGCCGAGACATACGACCGCTTTACGGACGAGGAAGCCGATCAGGTGAGCCTTCGACTGCGCCTTCTTGCTACCGGAATCGCCGTTGACGGGGCCTCTGCTGAGGAATTTGCCCTCCGTGCGCTGGGCGATGAGATTCCCCGGCGAGGACGGCTGCTTTCCGAGTCCATTGGTTTCACCCGGGGAAGCGAGACTGTTTCCTTCGACGGGGAAGATAACGCGGAAATCGCTTTTGATATGACCGCCAGCGGCGTTGCGGTAATCGACATCGATCCCGCCGCGGTGCGGGCCACGATTCGAGGGCTCCCGGAGGGGGAGGCTGTCGGCCAGCTCCAGCAAAACTGGCGACTGCAATCGCCTCCTGAGTTGACCCTGGGACCCGAATGGGTGCTTCCTGTGCTGCGAGAGCTGGATTTCAACTGGTTGCCTGTGCAGGTGGCGGACCGGGTGCCCTGGCTGCCATTTCGGACCCAGGTTCGGGTCGAGTTCATCGGTTAGCGGGTACCAGGTAACTGCACACCCCACCAAGCGGTGCGATGATGGAAAGTGAAAACCCCTTGCCAAATGAGGGCCGTCTGATGGCCATTGACACCGGAGAGCGACGGGTTGGCGTTGCAATCTGCGATGCCCGCCAGGTTCTGGCAACGCCGCTGTCGGTGTTGACCAGGCGTTCAAAGGCTGAGGATTTCCAAAGGCTTGGACACATTGCCAGGGAAAACGAGATCGTTGGGCTGTTGGTTGGTCTTCCGCTCAACGCTGATGGCAGTGCTGGAACCCAGGCCAGACAGGCTGCCCGTTATGGGCATCGACTTGCTAGTTCCCTGGCCTTACCAGTGATTCTTTGGGATGAATATGGCTCCAGCCAGGAGGCAGCCAGGCGGCTTGCAGTAACTGGCAGGCGTTCGAACCGCGCCCATATCGACGCCGAAGCGGCTGCCATCATTCTGCAGGATTACCTGAATAGGGCGTCCATTGCAGCAGTTCAAGGGCAGACTGAGGAAACAAGGAAACAGGTAGACAAGGAACAGGGAAACAAGTAAACAAGTAAACAAGGAGCCAGGCCTTGGTGCATCGGCTAACTTATCTACTTGTCTACTTGTCTACTTGCCTACTTGTTCACCTATCTACTTCTCTGCAAAATGACCGAATCGAAACAGACCGATACCCAAGGCAATATCAAGCGGCGAACTGTGGGTTCTGCACCCGAACCGCGGACCTTGCCGCGCCGTGCCCGCAAACCACTTTATGTAGGGCAGAAACCAGCGCCGGCGGAGCGGAAACCGTTGCCCTGGTACGTCCGTTTGCTCGATCCTCGCATTTATCTGAAGCTGGCGATTTCGCTGGTTGCGCTATCGGCTGTAGGTTTGATGCTGGTAGTAGGTGGTCAGCACTTGAACCAGCAGTGGGAAGCGAAACCGGAACCGGCCCTGGGCCTTGTTCGTCCCGGCCAGGCAACGGGCGAGGCCCTGAGTCTCGATAACCTCGAGGACACTCTGATCGGCTTATACCTGCGAATGCAGCAGTCATCGCTGACAGCGGCACCGGGTGCCAGCGATGCACCCGTTCCGTTTTTTATTGATTCGGGCGAGACGGCCACCAGTGTCGCCGACCGGCTGGCGGAGATGGGGCTGATTAGCGATGCTGATCTATTCCGGCTGTACATGCGCTACAACGGCATCGACCAGAAACTGGAAGCAGGTGACTTCGTGCTTGCGCCCAATATGACCATGCCTGAAATTGCTCAATCGTTGCAGCGGGCCCTTGTTCAGGAGGTGGTTGTCACGGTGCCGGAAGGTTGGCGGGCCGAACAGGTTGCCGATATGCTTGCCGAAGAAGGAATCATGGATGCCGACGGTTTTATGGCGGCAGTTCGCGCCGGTGATCCAATGGCACTCGGATTGGGCGAGTATGATTTTTTGGCCGATCGGCCACTGAGCGCCAGCCTGGAGGGCTATCTATTTCCCGACACTTACCGGGTTCCTGCTAAGTCTGATCCGGCGGATCTCCTTGGCGTCATGTTGGACAATTTCGACGCCAAGATCTCATCTGAGATGCGAGCCGCAGCCGTTGCCTCTGGCCTGAGTCTCTATCAGGCTCTGATATTGGCGTCCATTGTCGAACGAGAGGCGGTTCAGGCGGATGAACGGCCCCTTATTGCCAGCGTTTATCGGAATCGGCTGTCAGGTGCCTGCGACGAAGAGGTGGGCGGCCTCTATTTGCAGGCGGATCCCACCGTGCAATATGCCCGCGGTCGTCCTGGGGATTGGTGGTGGAAGCCCCAATCTATAGAGGATTACCAGCACGTTCAGGATCCCTACAACACCTACCTATATCCGGGTCTGCCTCCAGGTCCCATTGCCACTCCCGGTTTATCAGCCCTGGAATCGACGATTCGACCTGCTGAAACGCAGTATTGTTTTTTTGTCGCCACCGGCGACGAGGGCCGTCATGTGTTTGCCCGAACCCTGGCCGAACATGAGGCAAACGTGGCAGCCTACCAGTCACAGTAATCGACCGTGAGGTTGAGCCTGCATGAACAGCGTTTTTGGCCTACCTGTTTGCGTTTACCAGGAAAAGAAGTGTTAGACCCATCGATTTGCAGGCGGTCTCCATCATTCTATGTTGGGATGTTACTGGTTGTGGTCCTGAGCCAATTTCTGCTTGGGTGCTACGGCAGTACCAGGCCAGTGGTAAAATTGGGCTTGATTGCACCTTTCGAAGAGTTGTACCGGGATGATGGTTACCGCGCTCTCCATGCCGCAAAACTGGCTATTAACCGGCGAAACGCATCGGGCGGTATCGCCGGACATTCGGTAGCCCTGCTGGCGCTAAACGACAACGGCCGCGCCGAAGAAGCTACCCTGCAGGCTCGGAAACTGGCTGTCGATCGGGATGTCCTGGGCGTGATCGGCCCAATCCAGTTGCATACGGCCGTTGCAGCTGGCTCCGAGTTGGGCGCCCATGGATTGCCCTGGATTGTGCCTGTTTCAATCGAGACAAAGGATTTGGGGAATGGCTTTGGCCTGGCCGCCGGGCCGGAGGAACTGGGCGAAAGAGCCGTTACCTTTCTGGTCGAAAAGGGAGTCGACGACAGGATCGTCATCTTTAGTGACCAGCCAACTGCATTCGCTGGTGCCCGCAGGGCCGCTGCCATGTCCGGGATTGATCTTCTGGAGATGCCGTTAGATGTGGAGGCCCCTGCACCGGCCGGGCAGGGATATGTGTGGCTCAACGGGGCCGAGGATGGCGCCAGACTCGCAGAGCAAATCAGTTCTGACATCCTGGCAAATTCTCCCCTGATTGGCAGCCAGGGGATTGGTTCATCGGTGTTCCCGGCTCGCGCAGACTCCGCAGCCGCCGGTACCTGGTGGATGAGTTCCGGCCCCGGGCGAGGACAGTTAGATCCAGCTTTTATTAAGGCGTACCGGGAGTTGGCAGGCATGGACCCCGGTCCACAGGAAGCACTGATCTACGATGCGGCAAACTTGTATCTCGATGCGATCGAGCGGACCGTGGAGCAGAGGGACTCGCTGACGCGCGAGTCTGTGCGGGAAGCGATTCTGGCTTTGGGACAGCAGGGCTGGCAGGGGGTTTCAGGCCAGGTAAGCTGGCAGGCCTGCGACTGCGGTTCTGACGTGCCATGCTGGCGATGGCAGGACGCTCCTTTGAATCTTTTTCCCGTAGAATCGGGCATTGCCGTGGAGGATTAGGAAATGCGTGTAATGGTGATGTCCTGGGAGTATCCTCCTCATATCACCGGAGGCATGGGAGAGCATGTGAAGCAGATTGTGCCCGCCCTGCTGGCGCTGGACCCTGGTCTGGCGGTTGACGTTGTAACCCCGACCTTTTTCGGCGAGACAGCGGTCGACAAATCGCCGCAATTGACCATCCACCGGGTCGCCGTCGAAAGGCCACGGCGAAACGAATTCTTCGACGATGTGCAGCGCGCCAACAGGGTGCTCGCCGCAGCGGCAGATGATATCTATCGCGAGTCTGGCGATGTTGACTTCATCCATGTTCATGATTGGTTGACCGGACCGGCCAGTCTGGTGCTGAATCAGACCTTCGGTGTTCCGATATTGACCACCGTGCATGCCACTGAAAGAGGGCGTTATCGGGGGTCTCTTCACAGCGAAATGTCCCGGGCAATCGACTCTGTTGAATGTGAGTTGGCTCAGCGATCTGGCCAAATCATTGCGTGCAGCAAGGTCATGGCTCATGAGGTCTGTAACTATTTTGGTATTGGCTGCCACAAGCTCAGCGTCATACCCAACGGAGTCGACGCTACGAGGTTTCGGCCGTTGAGAGAATCGGACCACACCGAGTTTCGTCTTCAATACGCAGAGCCAGACGAGTGCATCATATTCAATGTGGGCCGCCTCGTCTATGAAAAGGGTGCTGATCTTGTCATCGAGGCTGCCCCGGCCATCTTAACACGATTTCCCAAAACGAAGTTTGTCATTGGTGGTCGCGGACCTCTGCTTCCCGGCCTTGAGCAGCGCAGCGCCGAGTTGGGCCTGGAGGATAGAGTGATCTTAGCCGGCTATCTGAGCGACCTCGACCGGGACCAGCTTTATGTCATCGCAGACTGCTGTGTTTTTCCAAGCCGGTACGAACCCTTTGGGATTGTTGCCCTCGAGAGCATGGCTGCCGGTACGCCGGTAGTTGCCAGTGGTGTGGGAGGCCTGGGAACAGTGGTAACTCATGAGGTTACCGGCCTGACCATTTTTTCCGAAAATGTGGACTCGTTGGCCTGGGGAATCATCCAGACGCTGGGGGATCCGATCGCCGCCGAAAGACGGGCAAACCGGGCACTGGATGCCGTTGAGACCTGTCTTGCCTGGCCAGTGATTGCCGGCATGACTCTTGAGCTCTACCATGATTTCTCGAAAGCGGGCGAGCAATTGGAAAGAGCCGCGGATCTGTGACCCGCGGCCCTTTCTAAATCTTTTTTCGCCCGGGCATTGCCCGGGCAGGTTCTGTTGATATCTCAGCAACCAGCGGTTGAGACCGATGGCTGTTGCGGGAAGTAAGCTCCGTTGTCGATTACTCGGTGGTGGCCATGATCTGGGTTTGACCGGTGTTGTCGTCTTCCGTGATGAGTACCGCTAAAGACTGGCCATCTTTTGTAAACTCCAGGCTCGTGAAGCCACCCATGGACATCGAGGAGTCCTCGTTCTTGGTCCAACCCAGGTCCGCTAGCACCTCTTCGTAAAAGACCAGAACGTCTTCCACTGACAAATCGCTTGCCATCGTGAGGAATTCGGCGCTTGCCATCATGACGGTGGCGCCATCCGGGGTGGGAAAGCCCTCATCTTCAAAGCCTGCCAGTTCCGTTCCCTGCGTTGCCTCATCCGGGATTTCAATCACCAGGTCGCTGTTAACGTCGGACAGCTCGAACTCCATGTGCATGGAACCTTCTCCAAGTCCGATGGTCAGGGGACCGCCGCCCCCTTCCTTAACCACCACATCGAGTACATACTTGGTGACAAAATCGCCATCCTTGGCGATCCAGACTTCGCCCTCAGCATCGACCTTGCTGGTGTCGGTGCCCAGCCAGAGTGCCATGCTGTTTTCGTTGAAGGCATAGTGGCGGCTGGCCATCCCGTTGATTTTTTCGTCGGGACGGATGCGGTGCAGATCTTCCAGGTTGGAGAAGAGCACCCCGGAGTTGGTGAGAAAGGCACTATTCGGATCACCGAAGGGGGTGTTAGCGCCACCGATGCGGATCCATCCTTCGCCAGACAGGTTTCCGATGAACTCGTCGCCTATCTGGTAGAATTCAATGGTCTCCTCGTCCAAACTGGCATCAGCGTCAGCGCCCAGATCTTCGTAGCTCATCGTCATGTACCGAGCCATGGGATCCCGGGTGTATTCGGACGTGATTTCCACGCGACTCTCGCCGGCCAACTCATCATCGCCGGTGGACTTGGTTACCACCATGGTGGTACTGCGATAGCTGTCCAGGTCATCCAGCGAGGCAAGCTGTTCCGCGGTGATCACAGCCTCATCTTCCTGAGCTTCCTCCTGGACTGGTTCGGGCGTCGCTGTTGGAGGGACGGGTGTCGCGGTCGGTTCTTCCGCAGCAGGCGCTGGCGGCGGTGCTACGGTTTCCTCGGCGTCTTCTGGCTCCACAACTTCCGAGGAACCGGCGTCCTGATCTATCACAGCTGTGTCTTCAGGGGCGGACTGGTCGCCGCCGCCGCAGGCGGCAACGAAGACGAGAATCAGAATCAAAAATAGGGGCAGAAAAACACGTCTCATTTTTTACTCCTTAAGTCGGGCACGATGCCTTTGGGGGTTGTTGATGCGATGCGAATAGTACACTCAAAAATGACTGTTGTCAAACCGAACGGAGAGAGTGGGCAGCAATTCCGAATATGCAGCGGAGCCCAGGTTGTGCGAAGCTTCCTTGACGCCATACCACATCTCTATAACCAACAACCATAATGTCAACCGGGCACGACCTTGATGGCATAGATGGTGGCCCTACTGCCGGGCGGACCCTCGTACTGGAGCGCGATTCGAGTGTTTCCCTCTGGAAAGAGAATCGCATCAGATCGGAAGGTACTTGTTGTTTGACTTTGCCAGGTCATAAACTCGCTGCCATCTTCTGTCAGCAAACGCAGTGTGCCACTGGCCGGAAGCTCAGCGCTAAGTTCAATCATCAAGGGTTGCGCCTGGGGCAGCACCAGTTCCAGGCTCGACGGGTTTTCCGGTGATAATTCCCGCCAAAATAAACCAGCACTGTCGACCTGCCGGGGTGCCCAACCTGGATCGAGGATCATGTATGGCTTGCGCACCGCCGGTTCGGCCACGCGGAATACGGTTAAGCGGTCATCCTCGTAATCGGGGTTTGCCCCGTAGGGCTCGAAGATCTCCCGTGCCATGGCCTCGGTGATCTCTCTTTCGGGGCCGCCAGGCATCTTATAACGATCCAGTACAACCCAGCCGACGCCCAGCAGATCGTTCAGCACCTGCATGCCTTGCTCGCCCAGATCAAAGCTGCCGGTATGGATATCTTCGCCCAGAAACCTGAATTGATTTAATACAGGAGCACGTTCGCGCAGCGTTTGCGGATCGTCACGTGTGATGTAGCCATTGATGATTGGCTTTCCGTGCACTGTCTGGAATAGGAGATAGCCTGGTCGTTCCCAGTTAGCGGGCAGATTCAAGACCGCCAGGTTCGATGGGTCGTCGGATAACGTTTGATACCAGTCGGGGGTATCCGGCGCACTTAGCGGGTAGGGGACCGGCAGGAACTCGAAGAGGATCAGCAGCAGTGCAATGGCCGAAACAGCAGGTGCTATGAGTTTTCCTGGCGACCGCGGAAGTTTTGTTGATAGCCAATCTGTCAGCCCGACAAGGCCAAAGGCAGCGGCGATGCCAAGACAAAGCATGACGATGACATCCATGCGGCTGACTGACCGGCTGAGTTTGATGAAGGGAACCACATTGTACAGCAAGGCATAGGGCAGGGGAATCTCGCCGCCATCCGGCAGCAGGTCGGTGCGCCCATTGACATGGAGCACCGGCCCCTGGGCCAACAGGGCAAAAACCAGTGCCGCCAGGATCCAGAATCCAGGCCCCAGGGGAAGGATGGTTGTGATAGCCCGGCGTTCCTTTGTTGGTTTTCGTATAGTCAATAAGGCTATGCCTGCCAGGAAAAGCACGGTGAATCCGGCAAAGACCGAAAACTCACTTGGCGTCGAAGTAAATGCGGCGCTGCGGGCAAGGGCCCATTGACCCCAGAGAGGATGGAACACCTGGGGCGTTACGAAAGCCAGGAGATCGGCCGAGAGGGTGAGGGTCTCGCCGAAATCCCTCACGAGAAAGGTGTTTTCGCCTTGATTGACTCCAAAAACCATGGGCAGCAGCAGGGGCGAGAGTGTAACTCCAAAAAACACGCCGGCCGCAATGACCATGCCCAGTCCCTGCCAGGTCAGACGGCGCTGGACAAGGCGGACCAGGAGCACCAGGGCCGTGAAGAAGATGCAGTACATTGCATAGTACCAGTCGCATAACCCCACAAACATCAGGAACAAACCTGCCTTGAGGGTATCGGCCAGCCAGGGCCGCCAGAGCAGGTTCGGCTTTCTTGACGATGCGTCCGCCGGGCGCAGAACATAACCAAATCTGCCACCCGCTACGGCCCGTTGCTCTGAACGGTCGAGGCCGCGCAGCAAGGTTAGAATGAAAAAGGGAATCCATTGAAGGACGATCAGCTGGAGGTGGCCCAGCAGGTGTGCGAAGTGGTAGGGAGAGAAGGCAAAGACCAGTCCCGCAAGAAAAGCGCCAACTTGTATGATGGATTGACTGCCAGACGATATATCCCGGCCATCACCGTCGATTCGCCATCGCCCGATCACGTACAGAGCCAGTAGATAGGCGCCGTAGGCACCGAAGATAAAGCTGAAAAGGACCGCTGCGTTGTACGCTTGAAGGAGACCAAACGCTGTTTGGATGTTCAGGAACATGAGCCCGTTGAAGGGCGCCATGGTCTGGTAGCGCAGGTCAACGCCTGTCGGAACATGGAGAATGTCGGAAAAGTAGGCGGAGCTCTGGTTCTCGAGCCAGGCTGATCGCATCCACCAGAGATTCCAGACGTTCTGCCATCCGTCGAATCCATCGCCCGGAATGGCGTTACCCAGATGTTTGGCCAACGGCCAGGTCATGATCAGGGTGACGCCCAGGTAGAGGGCCAGGATAATCAGGTGGCGTTGCCAGCGACGATTTTGGGTCATTGGTGAGGGGTGGAGAAAAGCAAAGCGGGCTTACTGAGCTCGGTTTTAGGCACGCTCACGGGCGATGCGCGTCACCGATTCCTCCAGCGATGCGCCTTGTTCCTGGAGCTCATCAGCCCTGGTCTGGCACTTTCGGACAAACTGCTCATCTTCAATGTCGGCCAGATTAACCATCACATTCAGGGACGCGCCTGCCAGGCCCGCGCGGGCGATCAAGGCCCCCACGGAGGCGTCGGTGAGGGCGTTGACGTTTCCCGATATCGAGACCTTTAGCAGTAGTTCCAGGGTCTCGACACAAGCCTCCATGGTCTGAAGAGGTGTCAGGCTGGCCTCTTTGAGAGCATCCTGGATGGCCTCATCGCGAATACTGATTTCCTGGTCGGACGATTTTGGCAGTCGATAGGCGGCGCTTACCTGGCTGTAGGCGGCTGCATCGTCATCGGCAAGCTGCGTCAGGTGACTTCGCAGCGCGTCAGCCTGGGCGACAACCGCCGTCATTTCAGCTTCCACAGAGGCATATCTTTTGCGGCCTACTGTCAGCCGGCCGACCATGGCCGCCAGCGAGGCACCAAGGGCTCCAGCCAACGCCGAGGCGCTGCCTCCTCCCGGGGTTGGGCTACCCGATGCCAAAGTTGTCAGGAAGTTGTCCAGATCGAATGTGCGTATCATGGTCGTAACCCTCCTAAAATGCTGCTACGAGTAAAGGGAGAAAAGCAAATGCCAACGGCATTGTACGACAGGTTAGATGGTTTACCAAGTTCTACCGGGGCTGGACGCTACTATTAGACTTTTGTTAGATTCTGTCAACTGGATGGATAATCATCTTCAGGGGATCCCCAGTTGTGGTATAATGCGACAGGATCATCAGGCTGAAAGGTCAATTTGAGTGCGGAGATAATTCGGATGAGTGAACGAATACTTTATCAGCATATGGGAATTGGACGACTCCGGCTTGCCCGGGAAGGTCAGTGGGCTTCCGGAGGCACGCATTTCCAACCCCCGACCGACGTCTATGAAACCGATGACTTGGTCGTTGTGGTTGTTGAGGTCGCCGGGTTGCTGGAGGGCGAGTACGAAGTGACCCTTTCGGAGCAGGATCGTGTGCTCACGGTCGTAGGCCGGCGCCAATCACCCGAGCCGTTGGCGGGCAAGGTGACTTATTATCGCCTTGAGATTCCATTTGGCACGTTTCTTGCCCGGGTAGAACTGCCTGGAGCGGTCACGAAGGCCGAAGAGGCCGAAGCTGTTTACGCCGATGGCTTTCTGGTCATTACACTGCAAAAACCGAAACCGCGTCAGGTACCGGTCGACACTGTTGATTCAGAGGACAGCGCGTAGAACTTCCAACAACGGGAAGTGTACCTGTTGAAGATCGAGATTTCAGGCTGAATGCGGAGATAATCGCGTGGCATTATTCGGACGAAGTAAGGAAAACGAAGAGAGTATGTTTGAGGATCAAGAATTCGATATGGATGAGTTACCACAGGACATCGACGTGGCGGACATCGAATATGAGAATCAGGAACTGCCCATTTTGCCCCTGCGGGGGGTAGTGGTATTTCCCATGATGTGGCTACCTCTGACGGTAGGGCAGGCAAGGTCGGTCCGGCTCATCGATGAGGCGTTGGGAGAATCGGAGCCTCGGATCATCGGACTCGTGACCAGCAAAGACCCCGAAAACGAAGAGCCATTACCTGATGAAATATATGAAATTGGTACCATGGCGGTAGTGCATAGGATGCTGCGTGCGCCGGATGGCACTATCCGTCTCATTGTCCAGGGGCTGGAGCGTATCAAGATCGAGGAATATGTCCAGATCGATCCCTACCTGCGTGCCCGGGTCACGGAGATTCCTGACCTTATGGAGGAAACCGTTGAGTTGGAGGCGCTCTCTCGAAATGCGCAGGAACAGTTCCGCCAGTTGATATCCCTTGTCCCCCATCTGCCAGAAGAACTGGAGATGGCGGCAATGAACGTCGAAGACGCGCGCCAGCTGGTTTATCTTATCGCATCAAGTCTCCGGCTGGAGATCGAGACAGCTCAGGAATTGCTTGAGCTGGACAGTGTTACCGAAAAACTGCACAAGCTGACTGCCTACCTGACCAAGGAACTGGAGGTATTGGAACTGGGTCGACAAATCCAGTCGGAGGCCGTGGGCGAGATGGAGAAGATGCAGCGGGATTTCTACCTGCGGGAGCAGCTCAAGGCTATCCAGAAGGAACTCGGCGAGGGCGATGATCAGGAAACTGAGATCCAGGAGTTGGAGGAACGCATTTCGCAAGCGGGCATGTCCGAGGAGGCTGAGAAAGAGGCGCGCCGTGAGCTGGATCGCATGCGCAAGATGCCGGTCCAGGCCGCCGAGTATAGTGTGATCAAAACCTATTTGGACTGGATGGTGAGTCTGCCCTGGCAGCAGAGTTCTGAAGACAACCTTGACATCGCTCATGCTCGCCAGGTCCTCGATGAGGATCACTATGGGCTTGACGAAATCAAGGATCGGATCCTGGAATATCTGGCAGTCCGAAAGCTCAAGCTGGACCGCAAGAGCGAGGATACCGATGAGCTCACTGAGGCTGATATGATTCGACGGGAACGCGAGGGAGTGATCCTCTGTTTCGTCGGGCCTCCTGGTGTCGGGAAGACATCACTCGGCCTTAGCATCGCCCGGGCCATGGGACGGAAATTCGTGCGACTTGCTCTGGGCGGCATTCGCGATGAGGCGGAGATTCGCGGCTTTCGCCGCACGTATATCGGATCCATGCCAGGTCGAGTAATCCAGAGTTTGCGTCGCGTGGAATCCAAGAACCCGGTTTTCATGCTTGATGAAGTTGACAAACTGGGCAGGGATTTCCGGGGCGATCCAAGTTCCGCTTTGCTGGAGGTGCTCGACCCCGAGCAGAATCGGGAATTCCGCGATCATTATCTGGATGTTCCCTTTGATCTGAGCCATGTCATGTTTATCACCACTGCCAATATGCTTGATACGATCCCTGGCCCCTTGCTCGACCGCATGGAGATCATTGAGCTCCATAGCTATACCACCGACGACAAGGTCAAGATCGCTCAGGGTTTCCTGGTGCCACGCCAGATCCGTGAGAATGCCCTGCGACCTGATGAGATCGAGTTTCAGGAGGAGACACTGCGTCGCATTGTTCGCGATTACACGAGGGAGGCTGGTGTGCGAGGTCTGGAGCGCACCATCGGCACGATCTGCCGCAAGGTAGCGACCAAGGTTGCTGAGAACGGATCCGAAGCGCTGTATGTAATCACGCCTGACGTGTTGGTGGATTATCTGAAAAAGCCCAAGTTCTTCGATGAGGTTGCCGATCGTACCGAGATCCCGGGGGTAGCCACAGGGTTGGCGTGGACCATGACCGGCGGAGACATCCTTTTCCTGGAGGCGACGCGCATGCCAGGGAAAAAGGACTTCTCCGTGACAGGCCAGTTGGGCGACGTCATGAAGGAAAGCGCTCGCGCTGCCATGAGCTGGGTACGGGCCAACGCAGACAAATGGGGTATTGATCCCGACTTCTTTGAGAACTCGGATATCCATCTGCATGTGCCGGCCGGTGCTGTGCCCAAGGATGGTCCCAGTGCCGGGGTGGCGATGGCAACTGCGCTGGTATCCCTGTTAACGGGACGTTCGGTGAAGGCCAATGTGGGAATGACTGGTGAAATCACCTTGCGTGGAAAAGTGTTGCCCGTTGGTGGAGTCAAGGAGAAGGTGCTGGCCGCCCGACGGGCAGGCCTCGGTACGGTAATCCTGCCTGTCCGCAATGAGAAGGACCTGGACGACGTTCCCGAACGTGTTCGGGAGGATATGACCTTCATCTTTGCGGAGTGGGTCGACGATGTTTTGGAAGCGGCGCTGGAACCGCCTGGGGATAGTCCTAGTGAAAACGGGCGTGACCCGGCGGACGGTGTGTCCGAGACGGCAGAGATCGATGCGGTTCCCGCGTAGGGTCTACCCGCTAACAGGAAAAGGGGTCGCTGGCATGCGTGCGACTTTGCGGGACTGTTTGAACAGTCTAGTCCATGGGCTTGTTGGGTCTTCAAAGTGTGCCTCGCTGCATCAGGCGGGTTTCCAGGCCTGAATCTCAGCTTTCGAGCGGCCAGGGGAGACCTTCGACCCCTTTTCAAACAGCTACTGAAACTCTGGAGAAGAGGCTATGGCGATAAACTGGGACGAAAACCTCAACGAACTCCGTGTTGACGGCGGTCAAATCAGTGCCGTGAAATGTGGCGTGTTACCGGCCAGCGAGGCGTATAATCTTGAAGATGGAGAACAATATTTCCAATTGATCTCGGCCAACTTTATCAACGAGATCGATGCGCGGGGCCAGCATTCGCTTTACGTGGATGTGGTGGATGAGAACAGCAATCGCCTGGATGGCACGACGGTAGTCCACGGCTGGCCGTGGAAGAAGTGGCCGGACGAGGACGAGCATGTATCCGAAAAGATCTTTGGTGCTCATCTGGCCAACTGGGGAATCTACGCCAACTATGATCCCAATAAGGAGGAATATGGTCCCTATTGGGCCAAGGTCGATGGCAAGTCTGACGTGTTTTACGGCATGGGGTTGCCCTGGAACCGGCATGTAAGCTGGTCCCTGGTCTTTCAACGTGCTGTGGCCGGTGACTCAAGGGGTGATATTTCGCCACCACCTGCGCCTGACGAATCAGTTGTGGTCAAAAAACTGGAATCGATCGAGGATCGCTTGTTGGCTCTGGAGACGGAACTGAGGGCTCTACGAGAGGCCCTGGCAGAGCGGGATGATCACCCCATCACATAGCTGAGTGAAACGGAGAGGAAGAGGGCAGTGGCAAGGGTGTTGATTGAACATGCAGATGTGATTACTCTCGACGAGCCCGGCAGGGTCCTTCGAGACACTTCGGTTGCCGTGGAGGGTGATCGGATCGTCGCGGTCGGGGAGGTTCCTTCAGGTTTCGATGCCGATGAGATGCTCGACGCCAGCAACAAGGTTCTGATGCCTGGCTTTGTAAATGCTCACACCCACGCGCCCATGACCTTCGAACGGGGTTGGGCTGAAGATCTTCCTTTGGATCGATGGTTCAATGAGCGGGTATGGGTCGTTGAATCCCAGCTCAGCGAGGATGATGTCTATTGGGGCGCGATGCTGGCGGCCGCCGAGATGATCCGTGCTGGTACGATCGGCTTTGCCGATCATTACTTTTATATGGACCGCGTCGCGGAAGTTGTCGAACAAACAGGATTGCGGGCAATGTTGGCCTGGTGTGTGTTTGGGGAAGAAGACACCATCGGTATCGACCTGGCGGGAACAGTCGACTTTGTTCAACGGTGGCAAGGGGCTGCCAACGATCGCATCCACACGGTTCTGGGCCCCCATTCGCCCTATATGTGTTCTCCCTATTTCCTGGCTCGGACGGCTGCCGTCGCGGCCCGTATCGACACTGGTATCCACATTCATCTGGCCGAGTCCCGAGAGCAGGTCGCCAATTCGTTGGCAAGCCATGACCGCACTCCCGTGGAAGTACTGGAGGCCAATGGCGTGTTCGACGTGCCTGCCATCGCCGCCCACTGCATCTACCTCAACGAGGTGGATAAGGAGATCCTTGCCCGCCATGACGTGACCGTCGTTCAATGCCCCAACTGCCATATGAAACTGGGGATGGGGGTAACGCCGGTACCTGAATTGTTAAGCCTGGGTGTCAATGTCGCATTGGGAACGGACGGTACGGCCAGTAGCAACGATCTCAACATGCTGAAGGAGGCCCGTCTTTCAGCCTTGATTCAGAAGCATGAGCACGCAGATCCCGAAATCATGCCGGGCGATCTGCCGCTGCGCATGGCGACGCAAAACGGCGCTCGAGCGCTCGGTTGGCCTGATAGTGGCGTTGTTGCCCCTGGCATGGCGGCCGATCTGATCCTGGTTGACTGCGACCAACCTCACTGGCGTCCCCGGCATGATCTGATGGCCAATCTATTACATGCGGCTCAGGGAAACGATATCAGCCACGTCATGGTGGCGGGGCAATGGTTGATGAAAGACCGCAACCTGCTCACGATGGATGAGGATCGGATCCTGTGGGAGGCTGAACGGCGCGCGTTGGCGTTGGTGGATCAGGATCTGACTGTTGTTCGCTCTTACGATGCGGGGATAGCGAAATGAGTCGTCGCCAGGCTTGACGTCTTTTGACAGCTAATGGTATATCGGTTAGAATAAAACATAAGCCGCCGGCAGTTCGCCCTGAGGTGACGCTGGCGGCGGAATTTGTTTGCCCAGGGCCGGTGATTTGCGGATATCGCGATCAAAGTTTTCGACTACCCTGGTCGAGCAGCGCGAACCGATGATTGCTTGCAAGGCTGGCAGCTAGATATAAGGCCAAAATGACTTAGTCAGGAGGATCGACCGTTTATGAAGAAGTATGATTCCGACCATGTTCGCAGTATAGCTCTGGTCGGACACAGCGGTTCTGGCAAGACATCGCTCTCGGAAGCCATGTTGTTCGACGCCGGTGGCCTTACGCGCATGGGGCGCGTCGAGGATGGCAACACCGTTTCCGACTACGATTCCGAGGAACGACGGCGGGGCATCTCAATTAGCATGGCCATCGTTCCGGTGGAGTGGAAAGACTACAAGGTCAACGTCTTGGACGCGCCAGGCTACATGGACTTCGTGGGGGATGTCTATAGTGCCTGTTCGGCGGCCGATGCCGCCGTGGTCGTCGTTGATGCTGTGTCAGGGGTCGAGGTTGGTACCGAACTTGCCTGGCAGGTGACCGATGAGGTTTCCGTTCCCCATATCATCTTTGTCAACAAGATGGACCGGGAAAACGCCGATTATCAGCGTGTGCTGCAGAACCTGCGCGAGGTATTTGGCGCTAACTTCGTGCCAGTGCAGATCCCTATCGGCAGTGAGACATCCTTCAGTGGGGTTGTCGATCTGATTTCCAGGAAATCGTATTTGGGCGAGGATGGCACCGAGGGTGACGTGCCCGCGGATCTGGCAGACGAGGTCGCCGAGGCTCACACCAACTTGATGGAGGCAGCTGCCGAAGGCGATGATGATCTGATTATGAAGTACCTGGAAGGCGAAGATCTGGAACCTTCCGAGATCATGCAGGGCCTTGAGGCTGGCATACGTAGTGGTGACATTGTCCCAGTATGTTTTGGCTCTGCTACCCATAATATCGGTATTCAGGGCTTCCTACAGTCCCTCACGACATTGGTACCCACCTTCACCGGTGGCGATGGAGTGGCCGTAAAGGACTCTGGTGGCGAGGAAAGCCTGCTGGCCCCTGATCCTTCGCGTTCCCCGATCCTCTTTGCCTTCAAGACGGTAGCCGACCCTTACGTTGGTAAGGTGACCTACTTCAAGGTAGTAGGTGGAAAGCTGGATTCTGAGTTCAGCCGACTTTTCAATACAAGGACAGAATCCGAAGAACGCCTCGGCCAGTTTTATGTCGTTCAGGGTAAGGAGCTCATCAATATCGACGGTGCCTCTCTTGGAGATATCGCAGCGGTCGCCAAACTGAGCGAGACGATCACCGGTGATACCCTGGCTGTGCGGGATGAGGAGATATTTGTGGTGGGACCGGAGTATCCGAGCCCGCTCTACGAAGTGGCCATTCATCCTGTAACCCAGCAAGACTCGGCCAAGATGGGTCCTGCCTTGACTCGCCTTCGGGAACAGGATCCTACACTCCGTTGGCGCTACGAAACCGGTACCCGCCAGACCATTCTCTCCGGTATGGGCGATACTCACATTGATGTTGCCGTACGGAACCTGGAAGAGAAGTTCGGCGTAAGTGTGATTACAAGCGTGCCCAAGGTACCCTATCACGAAACGGTTACCCGATCTGCACAGGATTCATACCGCCACAAGAAGCAGACTGGCGGCGCAGGACAGTTTGCCGAAGTTCATATGGAAGTCAAGCCATTGGACCGGGGTGTCGGCTTCGAATATGATACGAAACGTGTCTTCGGAGGTTCGATCAGTAACTCCTTTTTCCCCTCCATCGAAAAGGGAATCCGGTCTGTTCTGGAAAATGGCGTAATTGCGGGCTATCCCGTGGTCGATGTGCGCTGTGAGGTCTACGATGGCAAAATGCATCCGGTCGACTCCAAGGATATCGCATTTCAGATTGCCGGTCGCGAGGTGTTCCGAGGAGCCTTTTCCGAGGCGGGTCCGGTTTTGCTGGAGCCCATCGTCGACGTCGCTGTGACCGTACCAGATGAGTACGTGGGCGACATTATCGGTGACTTGAACACGCGTCGAGCTCTGGTTCAGGGCATGGGCCAGGAACGTGGCAAGAGTGTGATCCAGGCTCAGGTGCCTCTGGCCGAGATGCAACGCTATGCCACAGAGCTTCGCTCCCTGACTCAGGGACGAGGGGTATACACGCTGGAGACCTCCCACTACGCGATCGTTCCCAACAATATCGCTCAGGAGATCATTGAGGAAACAAGGAAGGAAAAGGAAGAAGGCAAATAGGCTTTCAACCAGCACTAACCTCAAAATGGGCAATCACGGCTCCGTTGCGGATTCTTGCGCAACGGAGCCGTTTGTTTAACTCAGCTCTTCCAGGGGAACGGCCAAAAGGACCATGGTACCATTCTCTTGCCCGGGTCGCGGTGATGTGATGGTCAAAACGGCCTGGATTTTCTCGGCTCGTTCTCTCATGTTGAGCAGGCCGAATTTTCCCCGGTCTCGATGGGTTCTGTCGGTCGTGCCGGTATCGAAGCCACCACCGTTGTCTTCTATCTCGACGATCAACATGGGTTCCCGTACCCACAAACGCAGCCATATCTGGCTGGCGTTGGCATGACGCATGATGTTGCTCAGCGCTCCCATCATGATCAGGTAGACAATCGCCTCGTTGTCCCGGTTGGTGAACGTTGGCAGGGGCTCCGACGTAAGGTTGATGTCATGGCCCCGCTGGCGCTGCCGCTGGACATGACTTTGGAGAACCGCCAGCAATCCCTTGCTTTCGAGGATCAATGGGCGAAGTTCGAATAGGGAATGGCGGATTTGGTTATTGGCCTGCTGAGCCAGATCTCTGAGATAATCGAACTCCTCTTCCAGGTTCTTATCGCCCGAGATGGCCAGGCGACGGGTGACTTCAAGATTCATGATCAGCGCCGACATAATCTGAGCAGCGCTGTCGTGCAGATTGCGAGCCAATCGGTGTCGCACATCTTCCTCGGTCCGAAGTATCCGGTCTCGCTCTTCTCGTAAGCTGATATAGAGGCGAGCGTTGTCCAACGCAATTGAAGCCTGGGCGGCCAACAAGGTCAACCAGTCCAGATCTTCCGCACTGAAGTCCTCGTCATCTTCCTTGTTCAGCACCTCCAAGACTCCAAGCGCCTGTCCCTTGACCATCAAAGGAACGCAGATGATGTTTCTGGTGACCTGGCCCGAGGATCCGTCGACACGGGGGGAAAACCTGCCGTCCTCTCGAACGTTATTGACGATGGCAGGTTGCCCATTGCGCGCGACCCAACCCGCTACACCTTCAGTGACAGGCACGCGGAGTTGCTGAAGTCGATCGGTGTTTTCGCCATACGAATAGGCGATTTCCAGTTCCTGCGTTTCGTTGTCGAACAGCAACATTGACGATGATGTGGCCCCAAGCGCATTGACGGCCAGAGCCGTCGTACCTTCCAGAATCGCATCCATATCAAGAGAGGAGGAGATGGCCAGGCTGACCTCATTGAGCACGTTCAGCTGGGTCAGCCGGCGTTGCATCTGGTAACGTTCCGATGCAAGGAGGCTCAGCCTGCTGATCGTCTGGACCAGCGCGTTGATCGATCGCAGTTTCGATAGCGAACACAGGGACTCCGGGGGAAAAAAAAGACTCAGGCCGCCAACAAGCTCGTGTCCCTGCCGGATCGGGACATGGCATAGGGGCAATACAGGGTGGGTCTCCGAACTTGCTATGGGTGGAAGGCTTCGCAGCGAACCACGTCCCGAAGGCATCCAATCGACGACATCGAGAAGCTTTGACTCCCATTTTTTGATCGCCTCTTGCGCGGCCTCGTCCAGATATCCAGTCTCATGGCGCTCGGGATTCTGGAGATCAACCAGGACCTGTCCACCACGGGCGCCGTAGGTTTCCGCGATCCATTGCAGGGCCCCAGCCCACAGGGCGCTGGGACCATGCTCCGTCACCAAGCGAATCAGGGTTTCAAGGATTTGATCGTCCATATCAGTTCATTGTAGCAGCCGATAAGCATGATGACAAGCTTGCTCAACCATTTGAACGGTTTGACCGACTGATCTTATTGACGCTGCATAAAATGTCGTCTATAATAGGCCCGTTGTTCAATATTGGACAATCGATGCTTCACGTCCCGCACACTCACCTGCTTCAGAGCATCTCGGAGTACGTTCCAGCACCTCAGTCGTTAGCTCTGCGGCGCATTGGAAGAAAGGATACGTATGGCGGCACCAATATCCCGCAAGCTCTCTAATTCATTCGAGGGCGCATTGGCTGGCGGCGGTGATCCCGCAACCTCACCCCTTTACGTTTTTGGACCATTTCTGAAACTTATCGTCATTGCCGGCGTGGCTAAGATCACCTTTGGTGCCAGTATCTGGCTGGTGGTATTTACGGTGGTAGCGGTGTCGGCTATGTATCGCCTGGTGATGCGCTGGGTGACGGATGGCAGCGGCGGTAGCGGCCTGAGTGAAGAGGAATTTGGCCCCTGGGCAGTCAAGGTTAACGCAGGCATCACCTTTATCGAATATACGTTGACTTTCCTGGTCAGTATGGCGGCCATGGTCACCTTCATGGCTGATCGCCTTCCCGCCCTTAATCAAGATATTTTTGGCATCCAATACCGCACCTTCGTTGCGATCATTCTCAGTATCATCACAGGCTGGTTGGTGAATCGAGGGCCAAAAGTTGCTGCCCGTGTCTTCGGCCCTGCAACAGCAGGAGTGCTGGCGTTGCTGTGGATAATGATCCTGACCAGTATCTGGCAGCGCTATGCTCCAAATGGAATTCTTCACGGAGTCCCTTTGGTCCCCGGCATAAACCTCGAAGCTTTCAAACCGGAGTACCTGTTCCAGTATACCCTGGGCGGATTTGCCCGCATCTTGGCGTTGATGACCGGAATCGAGGTGTTCGCCAATCTGGTGGCTGCCTACGAGGGTGACGACGAGTCCAAATCGCGTAAGGCCTTCGGTAGTTTGGTCATTGTTATGGGAACCACTTCGCTGACCATGTTGATCGTTGGCCCTGCAATTGCCGCTCTTTCCGACATTGAGCATGCGGAGAAGGTGTCTGTCTTTACCCAGACGATGGATACATTGCTTCCATCGCCGCTTCCGATGATCGGTACGGTCGTCGGAATCCTTGTACTGCTCTCAGCTTCGGCGGCCAGTGCTCAGGGCCTTCAGAATTTGGCACTGGGCCTGAAAGACCGGCATTATGTTCCGGCGATTCTCGGCCAACGCAATCAATTTGGCGTGGCCAACTGGCCAGTTTGGATCGAGGTCGGGATCGTGGTGCTTATGTTCCTGGTTGCTGGAACTAACGAGGAGACCTATTTGGCCATCTATGCCGCTGGCGTTTTTATCCTGTTGAGCATGACAGGATGGGCTACGGCCAAACGCCTGATCCGGTTTATCAGGGAAGGCCAGGGCGGCAAGCAAATAGTAATGCTGATCGGGGTCGTTTTTGCCGCCGTCCTTTCGACGGGTGCTACTACCATTATTTTCGTTGAACGTTTCACGGAAGGTGCATGGCTCTATATTCCAATGATCGCTGGCCTATTCTTGTTTTTCACCTATTTCCGCCGCAAGCTGGGCGATCCAAGCCCCCTCATGGAGGAATTGGGACAGCGCGAGCAGGCTATGTGGGGTTTGGGAATACCGCCCGGGTCAGCTGATCTGCCTGACGCAGCAATGGTAGATTTCGGTTCCACACTCGCTGCGCAGGCGGCCATCACCGGTACCGACCAACTTATCGTTCCAGCAAGTAGCTGGCGAGGAGAAAAGGCTGAGATCGACAAGGTAGTGGTTTCGCTGGACGGCTCGGAGTTTGGAGAATACGCATTGCCCATGGCCCAGGCTGTATGTGAGGTTACCGGTGCATCACTGGTTCTTGTGTCGGTGATTCCGGTCAAGGGCTTGCTGCGGGTCCTGCCCAATTCACCCGGCGGTGAGATGGAGTCGGGGCAGGCCGAGCGCGAAACCTACTTGAGCCAGGTTGCTGGAAAGATGCAGTCGGCCGGCATTGAGACAGAGTACTATGTGGCAGTCGGACCGGTGGCAGAGGCCATCAACACAGTAACGCGCGAAACCGATGCCGACATGTTGATCATGAGTACCCATGGACGATCGGGCATGGATCGCTTCCTGATAGGAAGCGTCGCCAATGCAGTCGTACAACTGGCTACCGCACCAATCATGCTGCTACGGCCCGATGACGAAATGCCTCCCACCACGTTGGAAATGGACGAGGTCCTGGTGACCCTGGATGGTTCCAGCTATTCTGAGCGCGTGCTTCCCTATGCCAAAACATTGGCCGATGCTATCGACGGCGAAATTATTCTGCTGACCGTGCCACAGGTACCTGAACCGGAAATGTATGGCGCTCACTACGATGCTGTCAAGGAACTGCGTGACATAGCAGAGGTCAACGCGCAGCGCTATCTGGATTCGGTGGCGCACAATCTGCGGCAAGATGGGGCCAACGTTCGGGCTATCGTGACAGGTTCCCGGCCGGCGACCACTATCGTGGAAACCGCCGAGGCCGAAGGAGCCGATCTGATTATGCTGGCAACCCATGGCAGGGGTGGAATGGACCGTCTGGTGGTTGGCAGTGTGGCCGACCGCGTGGTGCACCACACGAACTGTCCAGTGTTCCTCGTGCCGGTGCACGAGCGTCGCACGCCCCATTGACAGCAGAATAGCTGGCTTTTGGTACGAACTGCCGGAGGAAAATAATGGCCCCGTGGGCAAAAGTCACCTGCGGGGCCTTTTCGATTTCACTGATCAGGCAGCTGCGATTGCGCCATCAGGGACGAATTCGCCCTGGCGCGTCGGGTGACATGGCAGGGGGCGGCAGGGTGTCCACGGGACGGACACTGTCGGGTATGATGAGGTCGTCGGGATTCATGAAGTACTGCGGGTCGCAATGGCCTCCCCAGCCGTCGGCTCGATCGAAGGGGTAGATACGGATTCCGAAATGCAGGTGGGGACCAGTGCTGCCACCGGTGTTGTCCGACGGGCCAAGAGGCTGGCCGCGAGATACCTGATCGCCGATCGATACGGTGACTCGCTCCATGTGTCCGTAGATCGATTCTCCCCACTCATGGGTCAGTTTCACAAAGTTGCCGTAGCCACCCTTGTCGAAGCCGGCCTGGGTAACCTCGCCGTCGTCGGTTGCCCGGAGGTTTGTGCCGTTCGGAGTGCCGAAATCGAGGCCATTGTGGCCGCGCAGGGCGACGCCGTTGTAGCTGTATTGTTTGTAATACTGAGGGTTTTTTCCAAATAGCTGGGTTACTCGCCATCGCCCTTCGAAGGGTGTGCCCAGGATGATGCGATCCTGAAACTGAATGGGAACCAGGAAACGCTCTCCTGTCGCACCCACCTGAACGACCCATCCCTCGATCTTTTTGCCGTCAACGTCTGCCTGAATGTGCCACCAGACCAGAAGGTCCGCCTCTTCCGGACCAGCTGTGATTACAGCCTCGCTGCCGGGCGGTAAAACACCCAGGACATCGGAATCATTCTTGTCTGCATATCCGGGCGACCGGCGCATATTCACCCCTTCGATGTAGGCATTGTAAACGCTGTTACCAGGCTGGAAGGTGGCCGTGGGCACAGGTTTATCGGTCGAGGGCGCTGGAGGTTGGCTGGTAGCCAGCAAAGTGGTGCCATTGGGACTGATCTCGGCAACCCACCCCTCGATGGCCTGATCTTCCAGGGTGAGGAAACGAATGTGCCACCAGGGTAGCTCATCCTTCTCGGTAGGGCCATCGAGTACCGTTATCTCAGCGCCGAAGGGCAACTCGAAGAGCACATCATCACCGTCTTTGTTTACATAACCTGGAGATCTTCGGGCATTCAAGACCGTGGCCGCGAAAGCGGAATCTCCGGGGGTAATACGCTTGGGTTCGGGCGACGGTACAGGTTTGGGTTGCGGTTCTACCTCCGGATCGATGGGTTGAGGCTCTGGTGGGGAAGGGGGCACCGGTTCGGGATCCGGCGGGATCGCGTCGACTCGCGGCAACACGGTCAGCACCGGGGTACCGGCAAGGGAGGTGGCGGCCAGCCAACCTTCCCAGGCTCGACCACCGGCGGCTGTGTAGCGGATGAGCCACCAGGTCAAACCGTCGGCGTCCTGAGGGCCAGCGACGATATCGATTTCAACCTCAGGTGGGATCTCATGGAGAATATCTGAATCGGGTTTATTGCGCCAACCGGGCGCCAGGCGCAGATAGATAGTGGTTGTTGTTTTTGCCCGATCGCCGGGAATCATTTCCTCCAGCGAGGGCGCTGCTGGCCTCGGCTCTTGGGGTTCTGGCCCTGGCTCGGGAACAGGTTGCGGCACCGGATCGGGAACCGGATTTGTTGGCGTCGGCTCCGGTCGCGGTGGCATTGGGATGTCGCGCACGAGTAGTACAGCGCCTAGCGGGCCTGCCTGAGCCGCCCAACCATCGAATCGATTTCCGAACTGGCTGACAAAGCGGATGCCCCACCAGAGAAGATTGTCGGCAAACTCGGGTCCGCGCACGACGTCAACCCGAATCTCGCCGGGGATCTCGTAGATGATATCCCCTGGCGGTTTGTTGCGATAGCCGGCCGTGCGTCGCAGCACGACTGTCTCGCGGGTGATAGCCGGCTCGCCAATTCGCAGCGTTGGTTCCGGCCTTGGCACGGGAACCGGCACCGGTACAGGCGCTGGTTTCGGCGGTTCTGGCACAGGAACCGGTTCTGGTTCTGGCACCGGCTCCGGGCTGGGTGCAGGTTGGGGAGCCGGTACGGGCGGCGGGGTGGGCGCTGGTCCAGGTGTTGGCTCCGGGGAAGGCATTGCCACCAGGAGGATTGTTCCATCGCTGTAGCTCTCGGCCGCCCAGCCCGCAAAGGGATTGCCGTAGCGACTGATGTACTTGACGCGCCACCACGTTACGCCCTCTTTCTGCTCCGGCCCTTCAGAGATCGTCAGCTGCTGTCGAGCGGGAACATTGATAATGATGTCGTTGGATGGTTTGCCGATGCGACCGGCAGTTCGTCGCAATGGGATAACAGCGGTGGTGGTGGCCTGGTCGCCGATTTCAATAGGCGCCGGTTCTGGCTCGGGCGCCGGCACCGGCTCTGGCTCGGGCACAGGTTCTGGTTCCGGGACCTCTGCTCTGGGGGAAAGTAATACCTTGCCACTGGCGCTCTTTTCGGCTGCCCAGCCATCTACCGGGCGGCGTCCCGGCTCCACAAAGCGGATTTGCCACCAGATCAAACCGTCGACCTGCTGCGGGCCCTTGAGGACAGTTGCCTCGCTGTCAGGAACCAAATGAAATAACACGTCGTCGTTAGGCTTGTCCCGATAACCAGGCGATTTTCGAACAGTTACCTCTTGCCGGGCGACAATGCGCATTCCCGGCTCCAGCGCGGAAGGCAGGGATGGCTGTGGTTCCGGCGCTGGCGGTTCGGCGGGCCTGGTTTCCACCAGCAGTGCTGCCCCGGTAGCACTGGCTTGAGCAACCCAACCATCGACGGAAACGCTCTCGTCGCGATGGCGAACCCGCCACCATACCAGGCCGTCGGCGATCTTCGCGCTCGAAAGAATGGTGAACTCGCTGCCTCGGGGCAGTTTCGCGACGAGGTCATCCTCAGGTTTGTTCAGGTAACCGGGGCTCTTTCGAACAGACAGAAGGTCTGCGGCAAAAACATGCTGGCCCAATTCGAACTTGGCAGGAACGATCAAACTCTCGCGCCAGCGGTAGTCATGACCCAGCGCCTGGCGGAAGTCGTCGACGACTCCCTGTTTGCCTTCAATGACCCACCTGTCTTTCCGGGGCCATCGGTAGAGGATCAGTGAGCGTATCTGTTGATGGCCGGACCGGCGATTCCAGTGGTCAATCTCACCGTATGCCCGCCGGACCCAGCCGTTGTTCTTGTTGAGCCACGGCACGTCCTGATCGGTTTCAGTGACGTAGCAAGGCAGGTGGCGCATGGAGCTGGGAACGGCTTCCAGGAAGTCGCGATAGGTACGGAAGTTGTACTGGTAGTGCTCAAACGGGGCCCCCATGCGACGATTGGTATAGATTTCCGCCGGGTCGGAGGAGTGGGTATAGGCATGAATGGTGATGCCGTCGCAGTTGCGTGGACCGATGGCATTCAGGATATCACGGAAGTATTGTATCCAGTCGCCCTGGGAATTGCCGCTGTAGCTCGTCTGATTGTTCCAGGGCGCCACGGCGCCAACCAATACCTGGTCATCTTTGTGGCCTGGCACTCCGTGAATCGCATCGCGGCAAAGCTGATAACAGCGCGCGTACTTCTGAGGGGTGATGACCTCGCCAGGATTGACGATGGAACTGCCTGCCCGGCCGGGTGGGAGCAAGGCGCTAAAGCGTTCCGGAAGGCCCCGCGAGCGGGAAACCGGATCATCATCAACCGGGTCCACCGGGCTGGAAACAGGGCCCCGCGAGTGATTGATTTGAACCCCCGGGCGCTCGACGGCATAGTTCATCTCGTTGCCGATGATCCATATTTTGCAACCGTTGCTGGCGCCAACAAAATTGGCGCAGCGCTGCGCAAAACTGGTGTAGCGGCTGCTATGGGGAATGGTGCCGGCTGGCTCGTAGCCGTTGTTGATGCGGCAGATAACGCCAATATCTTGGTTACTCCAGGAAGAGAAATCCTTTCCCCCGCGATCATTTGATTCGGAGCCGATTGCTTCAGTGAACAGTACCCAACCCGGTTTCCCGGCCTCAAGCATATGGCGTTCGCCGCCGGGCTCATGGATACCGAAAATGTAGGGCGAGTCAAACAGAGGGCGAGGCATTCGCTACGACTCCGTGTTGATCAACGATGTGTGCAATGATTGGAGCGCAAACTCCGTGCGTCTTTTTGTACCCGCCGTGAGGCAGCGGTGCGGATGGAAAGCATCTGTCCTTGCCGAAGAGAGTGACAGATCGTTTTCACCGACTGAACACTATTGTACCACAAATGTGCCGAGTTCGGCAACGACTTCGCTACTTGCATAGTTCAGCATCCTTCGGCTATACTGTCCGCGTCAGTCCACTCAAGCATTCAGTTTTACCGCATTTTGTTTTACAGGACTGGAGGTCTCCGTGATTTCAAGTCGACTCTTTTTCGCCATTGTCCTGTCTCTTGCAACAATAATGTCAGGCGGTCTCTCGATCCTTGCGTCAGCCGACGCGTTGATTCCGCAGCAGGAAGAACTGGTATGGCAACCAAGCTGGTGGACGGAACCGGGGCAGGAGCGGAAGCCGCAGGATGGCGAGAACCCTCTCTTTCTGCCCTTTATTGCTTTGAGTGACTCGACTCCGGAGTCGGGGTGGCATTACTTTGTTTCGGAGATCATCACGGGGTCGGCGTCATGCGCCAGCACAGGCTTCGCTGGTGTGGTCCGCGATGATGCCGGTGTGCCGAAGGCAGGTGTTCAGGTAAAGGTCTGGGCGGCTGAATCAGGCCAGGATAGTTACCTGTCTGAGCCTACGGGCGGGGATGGGGTCTGGCGGGTGGTTATCGACGATTCGCAGCCGGTTGCCGGTAGGTGGAAGCTTGCCGTGGTCAACAGCCAGCAGGAGCCAATCTCTCCGGTCATCGGACAAGTTGCTTACCAGGATGATCCATCTGCCGTGGAAGCGCCTGGTATTCCGACCCACGATGATTGCGTCAACGGGCACCAATGGCTCACAGTTGGTTTCGAGCAGCGGCAGGAGTTTCCTGAATTCACGGTGGCGTCGGTACGATTCATCTCTTGTCGCGATAATCATTTTGATCACAACATTCGCCTGTGGGTAATCGATGTGGAGGGCAATGGCATTCGGTACATTCCGGTGCTGTTCTGGGAGGAAAACGGATTCGGTGATGGCCTTCTCACCGGTACCGATCCTTTCAAGCCACCCGGCTATCTGGATTACCCGATCTGGGAGCGCCAGACCTGGTCCACGGAGATCCTGACGGGTACCACTGACACCTCCTATCCGGTCAGCAGTGAGACTCCCCCTATTCTCGAGGATTGCAGCGGCAACGCCTGGGGTCACTACTCCTATGAAATCGTCTTCCAGCGACGTGATCTGCCCTGAGCGGCTTCGAGCCCTGGAATGAGTATCTCAGGTAGCAGCAGCCCTTGCCGGTGTATCCCGGCTTGTTGCAGTATGGTGCCTTGAATTGCTCGTGATCCGCTCGCTTCCACCGTGATGCAGGAGCTGATTGTCGAGAGGCTTGGCGCCTTCTTCCGGATATGGTAAGATTGCCAACCGATAGCCACCCTGGCAAGAGGTAAAGTAGGTTGGAAGGGCCAGGGCGTCTGGTCCCACTTCAATTCGTCCCGTTCGTTCTCGTCCACAATCGAGATCGTCCGGAATAAGGAGGGAGAAATCATGAAAAAGAGATCCTTGCCCACCCTTGGGCCCAGTTTCCTCTCGTTGAGCGTTCTATTGGTTCTTGCCCTGTTGACGGCAAGTTGCGTGGCGCCGTCGGGACCGGTGCCGGCCGCGCCGCTGGAATCGGGTGAAGCGCCCGCAGCAGCCCCGGAGGCCAGCACCCTGCGGGTCGCCCTGGATATTCCCGTGCAACTTGATCCGGCTTTTGCATCGTCGGACAGTGAAATCGCAATCCTGAATGCCGTTTACGACTACCTGGTAGACATCGATCACGAAAACAAGGTGCAACCCCGACTCGCCAGCGCTGCCAGGATCAGCGCCGACGGTTTGAATTATACCCTCGAGATTGACCCCGATGCGACCTTCCACGACGGGTCGCCGGTGACAGCCGCTGATGTCATCTGGACCTTCAATCGCTTGCGTGATCCCGAGGCTGGTTTGCCGACCAGTGACCTCTACAGCAACATCACCGACATTTTCACCGTTCCCAACTCGGCTGATCCTTCTGAATCCAAAACAGTGGTCTTTCAGCTGATAAAACCCGATCCTTTCTTCCAGTTCAACTTGAGCGATAATCATGCGCTTGTCGTCAAAGAGGGCACCGAAGACTTCACCCAGTTTAACGGCAGCGGGCCCTTCAAGGTTGCCGACTACCGGCCGGAAAATCGTATGGATCTGGTGGCCAACGAGGACTATTTCATCGACGGAAAGCCGGGCGTGGAGGCAGTGGAGTTCATATTCTTCAGTGATCAGGCTGCCAGTGTGGATGCTCTGCGGGGTGGCCAGGTTGATCTGGTGATGCGCATGCCGACACCGCTGTTCCTGACGCTGGAACAGGAGGAAGGAATCAATACAGTGTCGATCCCGACCAACGGATTCGATCTGGTGCGGCTCCGTTCTGACCGGGAACCCGGCAACGATCCTCGGGTCGTCGAGGCGTTCAAGCTGGCAACGGACCGTAACGCGATCTTCGAGCAGGTTACCCTCGGTCTCGGCGCGGTGGGCCGCGACAGTCCCATCGGTCCGCTCTACGTCGACTATTATAGCGAGGAAACCCCCGTCAAGGAACGGGATACTGAAGCGGCCAAGGCGCTTTTGGCGGATGCAGGCTATCCCGATGGCCTTGAGATGACCATCCACGTGCCTGACTCGGGCGATCGTCCCGACCTGGCAGTGGTACTCAAGGAGCAGTGGGCCGAAGCTGGAATCAATGTGGACGTTTCGGTGGAGCCTGAAAGCGTCTATTATGGCGATAACGGCTGGCTGGAAGCGGATCTGGGCATCACAGGTTGGGGTTCCCGCCCGATTCCCCAGTTCTACCTGGACGTCATGCTGAAGTGTGGTGCCAAGTGGAATGAATCCCATTTCTGTGACGAGGAGTTTGATCGACTTGCAGAGCTGGCTGGCACGACTCTCAACGAAGAGGAGCGTACCGAGGCGTACCACGACATCCAGACCCTCTTGCTTGAAAGAGGTCCGGTGATCATTCCTTATTTCTTCGCCCAGTTAGGCGCCATCAGTGACCAGTTCGATGGCTTCAATATGAAAGCGTTCGCTGGACGCACTGATCTGGCCGGTATCCAGCCCGTTCAGTAGTGCACCCTGCGTCGTTCCAAACTGTAGTTTGATATGTCATTCTCAAGGCGGGTGGGAGATATCCTGCCCGCCTTGCAAGTCCGGGTTCAGGGGAAGTCGAGCCGGCGATGGCAGCGATCCATTGGCGTTTCTTGAAGCAATTCCCTGTAACTCCCGTCATCAGCAAAGGGGACTCCAGGCGTGACAGTCTTCGCTTCAACCGACGAACCGGCGAGACGTAATCGCCATCAGCCTGGCATTCTTCGCCAGCTCTATGCCCGACCAGCATCGGCTTTCGGCACCACCGTCGTCCTTCTCTTTCTGCTTGTTGCCCTATTTGGCCCGTTGATTGCACCGTATGGGGCTACGGAACAAATACCTTCAGAGGCAAGGCAACCACCTTCTGCAGACCATCCCTTTGGCACCGACCGGCTGGGCAGGGATGTTTTCAGCCGCGTTGTATTGGGAGCCAGGGACATCCTCGCTCTGGCTGGTTTGGGTACCCTCATTGCAGTGTTTTTTGGTACAGTCGTTGGGCTTTTCAGCGCATACCAGGGCGGATGGGTTGACGAGGTGGTCTTTCGCATATTCGACAGCTTGCTTGCCATACCGGCGCTTCTTCTGGCCCTTCTCTTGCTCGGAACAATTGGCCCGTCCAGAAACAGCGTGCTGGTTGTGATTGCGATCGTCTACACGCCGATCGTCGCCCGGGTCGTACGTAGCGTGGTCCTCTCTGTCAAACCGAAGGGCTTCATCGAGGCGGCGCGAGTCCAGGGAGAAAGCCTGGGTCACATTCTGTTTCGCGAGATTTTGCCCTCCGTGAGGCCGGCCCTGGCTGTCGAGACCGCCCTGCGCTTTTCCTATGCGATCTTTCTGGTGGCATCTCTGGGGTTCCTGGGAGTCGGTGTTCAGCCGCCCAATCCTGACTGGGGCCTGATGGTGGCCGAGGCCAGGAACTACTACGCCCTGACTCCCTGGGCATTGATTTTTCCCGCGGCTGCCATCTCGTTGCTTGTAATCGGCGTAAACCTTTCGGCTGATGGCTTGAAGCGTGCGTTGCATACGTCAGGCCGATCATGATGACGAGAGCGATACGTTCTGGCGGGAAACACCATCGGCCACCGATTCTTCAGATCGAAGATCTGACAGTGTCCTATCAACAGGGCAGCCAATGGCTGGACGCGGTGCGGAACGTATCGCTGCAGATCGAGCCAGCCCAGACTTATGGGTTGGTGGGCGAGAGCGGGTCCGGGAAGTCGACATTGGCTCACGCAATCCTGCGGGTGTTGGGCGAGAACGGGGAAGTGCGTGGAGGCTCCATCAAGCTGGAAGGCCTTGATCTCCTGGCGTTGTCGGACGCCGAAATGCGGCGGGTTTGGCGGGATGATATCAAGTTGGTGCCTCAGGATCCGCGCTCTTCGTTGAATCCCTCTATGCGGATTGGGGATCAGCTTCTGGAAGCTCTTGTGGGACACGTCTCCAAGGCTGAGTCCCAGGAACGTATGCTTGAACTGTTGACTCAGGTGCGTATTGCCGATCCTGAGCGGGTTGCTGCCAGCTATCCTCATCAATTGAGCGGCGGTATGCAGCAACGGGTCATGATAGCCATGGCCTTGACGACTGAACCTCTGCTCATGGTGTTGGATGAGCCAACAACCAACCTGGATGTCACCACCGAAGCAACTATTTTGGATCTTTTCCGGGACTTGATTCGGGATAGCCAGACGGCGGTTCTCTATGTATCCCATAACCTTGGTGTGGTAACCAGCATCTGTGACCGGGTTGCAGTGCTCTACGCCGGAGAGCTGGTGGAAGATTCATCAGTTTCGGCCATCTACCATCAGCCCTTGCACCCATACACGCTGGCGTTGCTGGACAGCGTGCCACGGCTGGGCCAGAACAAGCAGCAGGTGGCTCTACAGCCTATCTCCGGGACGATTCCGGGGCTCACCGAACTGCCACCGGCCTGTGTCTTTGCGCCACGATGTGAGATTGCCATCGATCGCTGTCACTCTGAGCGTCCCATCCTGGAGCAGCCGGAGTCCTGGTCCGGCCAATCGACAAGACGTGTTCGTTGTTATCGATGGCGCGAGGTCGCTGACGGCACCCTGGTCTATCCATCGTCAAAGTACACAGCCTACCCGGACCCGAGTGCGGACGATTCCGGGATTTCGCCAACGGTTCTGGGTGTCGACTCTCTCGAAAAGCGTTTTCCAGTTCAACGTTCTTTTGGAGAATGGTTGCGGCGTGCGCCAGGTCGGGAAGTGCGGGCGGTTGATGGTCTGAGTTTTCAGATTAATCGGGGCAGGACCCTGGGATTGGTAGGCGAAAGCGGCAGTGGAAAAACCACGGTTGCTCGCTGTGTGATCGGCCTCACGGAACCAAATTCGGGTGAAATCAGTTTACTCGAGATGCCGTTGCAGCCCCGGATATCCGATCGGGATCGAAGCCTCATGGGCCATCTGCAGATGGTTTTTCAGAACCCCCAGGAGGCACTCAATCCCTACCGCACGGTGCAAGATGCCCTGGCCCGGCCCTTGATGCGTCTGGCTGGCGTGCCATCATCACAGATCGATTCCGAGGTCGCGAAACTGTTGAGTACCGTCAAGCTGGATCCTGCCTTTGCTGATCGTTATCCCAACCAACTGAGCGGGGGCGAAAAGCAACGGGTTGCCATCGCGCGGGCTTATGCATCTAACCCAGATTTATTGATCTTCGATGAATCGGTATCGGCCCTGGATGTCTCGGTGCAGGCAGCGATTCTAAATTTGCTCAATGACCTGCAGAGTGAGATAGGCAGCGCGTATCTGTTCATTTCCCATGACCTGGCCGTTGTAGGATATCTGGCCGACGATATCATGGTTATGTACCTGGGCGAGGAAATGGAATCGGGCACAACCCACCAGATATTCGAACCCCCCTTTCACCCTTATACCGAGGCCCTTCTATCCTCGATACCGCTGCTGGATCCGGATGCAGAGGAGGACCGAATCCATCTGGAAGGTGACGTGCCCAGCCCCGTGAACGTGCCCACGGGTTGTCGATTCCATACCCGCTGTCCTCGCTTTTTGGGACAGGTCTGTGTCGACGAGGCACCACCATGGCAACAACTCAGCGACGGGCACCGCATTCATTGCCATATTCCGGCTGCTGACCTGGAAATGATACAGCAATTGGCACCTGGCGCCATCGGCGTAGCAACGCCCAACCTGGAGTGAATCAATGGGCCGTTACATCGTAAGACGCCTTGGATTTCTGGTCCTGACACTCTTGTTGACCTCATTGATTGTCTTCGTCGTCACGCAGATGTTGCCGGGCGATGTGGCGCGCATTACCTTGGGACGTGAAGCCAGCGAGGCGGCTGTGCAACAATTGCGGGTGGAATTGGGGCTCGACAAGCCCTGGCCCATCCAGTATTTCACCTGGTTGGGCAACTTCCTGACCGGCAATTGGGGAGTGTCCTACAGCACGGGCCTGCCAGTGCGCCCCCTGGTCATGGAGCGATTGGGTAATTCCATGATGCTCGGTGCGCTGACGATGCTGATTGCAGTCCCTCTGTCGGTTTTCCTCGGTGTGGTGGCTGGTTTGAAGGAGGACAAGGCAGCGGATAATGTCATCAGTATTTCATCGCTGGCCGTTGTGGGTTTGCCGGAGTTCGTGACCGGCTTCGTGCTTATTCAGATCTTCGCCTTTCGGCTCGATCTTTTTCCGGCAAACTCCTCTATCAGGCCAGGAACCGGGTTTTTCGAGGCATTGCCCCAGCTTGTCTTGCCTGCACTGACCGCGACCCTGGTTCTTCTTGCCTACGTAACCCGCCTGACGCGCGCTGGCGTGGTCGAGGAATTGAAGCAGGACTATGTGCGGACAGCCAGGACCAAGGGGATACCGGAGCGTCAGGTGATCGTCAAACACGTCCTGCGTAATGCGCTGTTACCGACCATCACCATTATTGCTATCAGTTTCGGCTGGCTGATCAGTGGCTTGATCGTAATCGAAAACGTCTTTAACTACCCAGGGCTGGGCCGGCTGCTTACTTTTGCGATTGACCGGAGGGACATGCCATTGTTGCAGGCGATTACTCTGGTCACTGTACTTGTGTTTGCCCTGGCCAACCTGGGGGCAGATCTGTTATATGCCATGCTCAATCCCAGGATCCGGCTCAAGTGACATGGATCATTGTGCGTGATCCAGCAGCAAAAGGCCACTGCTGCTTCGCTCTGCCATCCAGCCCTCGGTGCCCAGAATGTCAAGGCGCCACCAGGACAGCCCATCGGCGTCGCTGGGTCCCTCCAGGATCCATCCCATGCTGCCTGGCGGCACAGAAATCAGAACGTCGCCGGCTGGCTTTTTCTGATAGCCCGGCGACCGGCGCAGGTTTACATTGCTTCCACTGGCGTTCATGATACCATCGCCGATGTTGAAGCGCCCTTCGGAGACTGCCGCTTGAGTGTCACTTGCCGGCAAGGCCGTTGGGTGGGGCGGTGGAGTCCATGAGGGTCTCGAACCCAGGTCAGGCAGCTCGCCGCCGATGGAGATCCAGGTCAGGCCTGCCAGGCCGCACAGCGAGAGAATCAGAGCCGTAACCAGGGCCCATTGCAGCGTGCGGTCTTTTCGGCGTCGCCGGCTTGAGTCGGTGAGCCGGGTGGAGGGTGGCTGCTGGCGCGATGAATTACCCATGATGCCATTATAGCAAATGACCGTCAGGTGACAAACCAGCCTGGGTCTCGGCCAAACGCAGACTGTCAGGAACGAAAGAGGTGAACCGATGCGAATCGCAGTGATATCCGACGTGCACGACAATATCTGGAATCTTTCCGATGCTCTCGACAGAATTGCCGAACAGGAGGCGGGGGCACTGATTTTCTGCGGGGATTTCTGTGCCCCCTTCACTCTGGCTCAGATCGGCCAGGATTTCAATGGACCGGTACACTGCGTGTTTGGCAACAACGATGGCGATCCGCGGTTGTTATTGGCGAACGCGCAGGCAGCCGGCAACGTGACCTTGCATGGCGAATTTGCTGAGTTGGCCTTCGACGGGCGACGAGTGGCGGTTAATCATTATCCGGAAATCGCCCAATACCTTGCCCGGTCGGGCGAATTCGACCTGGTCTGCTATGGGCACAATCATCAGGCTAAGGTGGAGAGAATGGGAAAGACGATTTTGGCTAACCCCGGGGAGGTGATGGGCAGGTTCGGCGATCCGACCTACGGAATCTACGATTCCGGAATGGGCGATTTTTCGCTCCATCCGGTATTGCATCACTGTAACCCGGTTGACTAGAGTTCAATCATTGAATTCGTGTAGTCAGTTAACTATAGAATCGGGAGAATTCAATCAGGGCCAGACTCATGAGAGGGGGAGGGTGATGGGCTGGAACTGTTTTTGCCGGGGATAATGACGGCAAGCCAGGAGGCAAGTACAACAAGGAGAATACCGATCGCTGTTTGCCAGGGACCCCGACCAACGCTGACCGGTTTCCCGAAGATGGCATCCAGGGCGGGTTGGAGGCGGGCAAGGGCTTCCAGCGGTGCGTAAATCGACGCCGCAGCCAGGAGACTCAGAAACAGGGCCACTATCCAGCCGGAGATCCGTCTGAGCAAGGGATAACTCAGGAGCGCAGCTACCAGACATAACGCGATGAGCACGCTTTGTTTCAGGAACTCATCTGTCTGCAGCAGTTCGGGGGTCCAGGCCGGTGGCAGCATTGACAGGGCAACCGGGACCGCAGCTAGATTCAACAGCCAACGAATGAGGCGGGGAAACCGAAACTCGGCGCGGTGTGCCAGGAGACTCAGGCTCAGGCTGAGAGTCACCAGGGGAAGGAAAAAGACCTCTCGCGTCAATTGAATGACGCCACTGCGCACCTCGGCAACGAATTTAACATACTCGGGGAAGTCGAGACCGAGGATACGAAGCGCCGCCGACTCGGACCATATCCAGGCTCCCCAATAGCCCAGGGCTAATAAGAGCCAGCCGATCAGGAGAATCAGCGTGGCCGTAACAGGATGAAAGGCGATTCCTTTGAGCCTGCTGGTCATGGTCGGGAGAAAACGCGTTCGTAGGTGGACAACAAGGTTTGGGCTGCCGACTCCCATGTGAAGCGTCGCGCCTGGGCGAGACCGCGTTGGCGCAACTCACTTCGCAAGCTGTCGTTTTCGATAAGGAGCCTCATAGCACTGATCAGCCCAACTTCGTCGGCCGCATCGACCAACAAAGCCGCGTCGCCTGCGGCCTCAGGCAGCGAGGAATTGTCCGAGCAGACCACCGGGGTTCCACAGGCCATCGCCTCCACAACCGGGATACCAAACCCCTCGTACCAGGTGGGAAGAGCGAACAGATCAGCGGCACTATAGAGGTGTGGCAGGTCGGCGTCCTCGACGAAGCCGGTGAAGGTAATGTCCTCGCGGAAATCGGACTCGTCGGCAACTCTGAATATCTCGTTGGTTAGCCAACCCTTCCCCCCGGCGATTACCAGTCGATGAGGATGGTCTGTTTCCCGGCGCAATCGATCCCACGACCTGATCAAACCAGGCCAGTTCTTGCGAGGTTCCAACGTGCTCACTCCCAGGATGAAGGGGGCGCGCCCCAGGCCGTATTTTTCTCGCACAATCTGCAGGCCAGGGGAATTGGTCAGGGGTTGGAAGCGATGGTCGACGCCCGGATAGACTACGGTGATCTGTTCCTCGTCGACGTTCATTAGATCTACCAGGTCGCGTTTTGTGCTCTTGCTGTCGGCGAGGATATGGTTCGCTCTGCGCACTGAATGGGGTACCGTGTTGGCCAGGAAGCAGCGGAGTCGTTCGTCAGCATATTCGGGTACCGTCAGGAAGCTGAGGTCATGGATGGTTAACAAGGTTTTGGCTCGTCGCACCGGAGGCAGGGCAAAGTCTGAGGCGTGATACAGGTCGGACGGGCTCGATAACCAGTCCACAGGCAACGGTACCTTCAACCGATGCCAGCCGATGGTCAGCCAGCGACTGGCAATGGGGACGATCCGAACGTCCATGCCATCGGGTGCTTTGACAAGACCTTCGGGCGGGCTTCCGAAAACCAGCAGGGTCACCTTGTGTTTGTCCAGCAAAGGAGCCAACGCGTTGACAAGACCACGGGTGTGTCGACCGATGCCTGCACCCTGGTGCACCGCCGGGGTATAATCAATGGTGATGTGCACGATATTACAATCTCACATCCCTTGAGTTCTTATTCGATCCCCTTGTAGGTCCAAAGCCGGTTGGCACCGTAGTTCCAGAATAATACGACACCGATGGCAGTTATCTTGGCCAGGTTATAGTCGAGGGGGTCGGCAATAACCTGGCTTGTCAATTGGTAAACCAACCAGAGCACCAGATTGTTGATTGCCAGGCCAATGATATTGACAGCGGCAAATTGGGCCAACTGTGAGTGAAGGGGGCGTTCTCGACTCTCGGGAAAGGTCCAGAGCCGATTCCAGGTGAAGTTACTCAGAACCGCCACCGTGAATGAAATGCTGTTAGCCACCAGCAGCGGCAGGCCAAATACCTTGATTAACAGGTTTAGCACCGTCAAATCGACGACCATACCGATGGCGCCGACGGTGGCAAACTTCAGGAACCGGGTCAACTCCTTGGGGCTAAGGCCAGTTCGATGGGATAACCGGTCGAGCAGGTTGTTGAAAAGTGTTTGCGGCAATCGTGTTTCTACGGAATGAGACATTGACTAAGAGTTTCCAACGGTTTCGATGGGACGCTGGTTGATTTTTGGATAATTGCCGATAAGTGGGCCGCTGTCCAGCACTGCCATGACACCCAGCATCAAGGCAAAGTGCAGGTACATGTGTTGCACCCATAGATTGTCAAACAGGTTATGGATCGTGATCTGTGCCCAGGCACCCAGCACTCCAGCACCGACAGCTGCCACGTAGCGGTCCCGGTTTGAAGCTGCCCGGATCGCGCGCCAGCCGGCGGCAACCCAGAATACCAGGTAGGCAACGAAGCCCAGCAGGCCACTCTCCGCACCAAAATTCAGATAGACATTATGGGCGTGGCCCAGCGCCTCTTGCCAGCGCGGCAGTGCGTACCGGGCATAGGCGGCGCCGTAGTTTCCGATACCCACGCCCAGCCAGGGCTGGTCTGCCCACATGGCCTTGGCTGCTTCCCAGTGAGCCAGGCGTTCGATGACGGCGAAGTTCTCGTCGGTCACCTCGATCCGCTGCACTTCGACCAATCCCAGATAGGTCTCCAGGTCGGCCAGCCGCTCAACCAGCGGGTCGGGAATCAAGTTCGCCCACCCGAATATCATACCCGATCCGAGCAGGGCAATCAGGATAACCACCAGTAATGGTGCAGCACGGCGACTGAGTGCCAAAAGGACGACCATAGTCGATCCTGCAAAGGCGATCCAGGCGCCCCGACTCCAACTCAGCAACAATCCCAGGGAGATCAGCAATGCCGTCGCGAACAACACCAGCCGCAAAACGATCCCTGGCCAGCCGTGAAGCCGCTGGCCAGCCGAGGGCGTCAGGCTCCAAATGGCCAGGCTAATGGCCAAAGGCGCGACCATACCGAGGTAGCCGGCGTAGGGGTTTGGCTGGCGGAAGCTACCATGGGCTCTCATAAAGCGGCCCATCAACACAAAAGGATCGGGGCCCGTCTGCGTTATGAATTGGTAGAGTCCGAGCAGTGCCTGGCCCACTCCCGCCAGAAGCAGCGCTGCCAGGACCCAGCCTGCGAAACGAGCCGGCAGGATCGCAACCACGCAGGTGTAAAGTGCTAACACCTGGAGCCATTTCACCAGTTCCGGAATCCCTTCCTTGTAGGAGCCTGCTCCTGGAAGGGAAAGCGCCAGCGCCAGCGCGAACAACACCAGAGGCACCGTCAAGGGAGCCCACGGAATAACCAGGGATCCCTGGGCGAATCCCTTCAGCAGCCATGCTCCCAATGCCAATAACAAGAGCAGGTCTGCACCGTCCACCGGTAAATTTCCCACGGGCAGTGGCATGGCTGCTGCAAATGGAATGGAGAGGCCAAGTGCGACAAGCCCTAGCCAGGGCCGAACCAGGATTGCCAGGGTAATAGCCATACCGATCAGAATGGCTATGCTCCAGAGTGGTGTCACCAGTGCGATAAACGCAGCCAGAATAATGGTGATCAGTCCAATTGCCAGTGGCTGCCGGTCGAACCCTGTTTCGGTCCCGAGAAGGGAGCTGTTCATTGCATTAACACCATTTCGCCCCGGGAATCGGGGCTGATCTGCTATCTTACGGTCAAAGCGATCCTTTGTCAAACGTGGCCTTCGCCAGTTCGGTCTCCGTTCGATTTTCGGCGCTTCCCCGGCTGTGGTATACTGGTGCCCGATTTATCGCGAATTGTTATTGAAAACTTGATTGAATCTGAGGAGACTATGGCTAAGAAAAAGAAGAAACGATCGAGCAGTGGACAGAGTACTGCCCAGCCGACAACGCCAACCAAGACTTCCTACCGAGACCGCAAGCGAAAGCAAAACCAGACGTGGCTCTGGGTGGCAGCAGCAGTCGCAGTGGTTGCGGTTGGCGCCATCCTGTTTTTTACCAATCAAAGCCAGGCGTCTGTGAGTGAACCGCCTGCAGCTACCGGTTTGAGCGCTGACCTGGTAGATCGGTCGACAATGGGCAGTGCCGTTGCTCCAGTGGTGGTCACGGAATACTCCGATTTCGGCTGCCCCGCCTGCAAAACCTTCGCTGAAACAAGTGGCAAGCAACTCAAGGAAGAGTATGTGAATCCGGGAGTTGTACGATTTGAGTACAAGCACTACCCCCTACCCCAACATGAACCGGGTGCAAGCTGGGCAGCCAACGCAGCCGAGTGTGCGGCCGATCAGGGTCTGTTCTGGGAAATGCACGATTTTCTCTACCAGGAACAGGGTAAGCAGGGCCCCAATACCTTCACCCAGGGCCGTTTGCGCAACATGGCGGACGCTCTGGGCTTGGATAGCACGGCCTTTGACAGGTGTTTGAGTCGCCAGGACCACGGCGATGTGATCCGTGATGACATCAACGAGGCTCGCAACCTCTTCGTCAACTCGACACCCACTGTCTTTGTCAATGGCAAGAAGGTTGCATCACCGGTGTATTCGGAGATCAAGGCTGCGGTCGACGCGGAGCTGGAAGCACAGGGGGACGGCTAGGGGATGATGGCCCAGACTCGAAATTGGCAGGACTGGCTGGAACTGATTCTGATCTTTGCAGGAATTGCTGTTGCCACCTACCTGACATACATCAAGCTATTCGGACTGGAGGCGTATTGCGCCGGAGTGGGTAACTGCGAGGCTGTGCAGACCAGCCCATATGCCGAGCTGTTCGGGATTCCGGTCGCCATCCTCGGCTTGCTGACCTATCTGGCACTTCTGGTGTTATTCCTCGTGAAATGGTTCGATTGGAGAGACCTGGGCCAGCTGGCAACTCAACTGTTTTTCCTGGTTACCCTGGTTGGTTTGCTTTTCTCCGTCTATTTGACCTATCTTGAACTCTTTGTGATCCTGGCGATTTGCCCATGGTGCGTCGCTTCTGCACTGGTCATGCTGGGCCTGTTCTTCCTGGCTCTGGCAGATGTCCTCGGAGGGGAACCGGAGTACGCCGTTGAGTCGGTGCCGGGAGAGGCCGGCCACAGACGTTGATCGGGGTTTCACCTGGCAACAGAGGCGGCGCATCGTCGATGTAAGCGATGCGCCGCCTCTGTTCTTTGCTGGGCTTTCGTTATAAGCGAGCTCGGTCCCAATGCAACGTCAGCTGTATTTGTCGATGAACAGGCTTAACTGTTTCCTGGCCTTCTCGGGCCAATAGGCCCTGTCGGTAAACAGAGCATTCTGTAAGGCGTTGCGGTAGGGGCTGGGCCCTGCGTTTGCCAGCATCCTGACAGCATTGCGTACGGAGTCCTGAGCAATTACGGCATTTTGTGTCAATATCCGTACTACTGCCTCGACGGTTACGGGCTCCTCGCTTTCATGCCATACGTCGTAGTCGGTGATATGGGCCATGATGGCAAAGCTCATCTCTGCTTCACGAGCGAGGAATGCCTCTGGGGTGGTTGTCATACCGATGATATCGAAGCCCAGTTGACGAAAGGCGTTGCTTTCGGCTTTCGTACTGAAACGGGGACCCTCGATCGTCACAAATGTGCCACCATGGTGGGCTGTTGCCCCGGTTTCCTTTACTGCGCGGAGGCAGACCTCGGAAAGGTATTCGCAGAAGGGGTTCGCTACGGCGATATGGGCGACGATCCCCTCTGTGCCCACTTTTGGATCATCGAAAAATGAAAGGCTTCGCAGGCGTGTGCGGTCAAAGACCTGATCCGGTATTACGATGTCGCCGGGAGTCAATCTCTCTCTCAGGCTGCCACAGGCGCTTACGCCGATCAGGTATTCTACCCCCAGTCTCTTGAAGCCCCAGATATTGGCTCGAAAGGGCAATCGGGTCGGGCTGATACGGTGCCCGCGACCGTGGCGGCTGAGAAATGCGACTCGTTGTCCTTCGAGGGATCCAACGATGAAGGCATCGGAGGGTTTGCCAAAGGGTGTGTCTAACCACACCTCCTCAATATTCTCGAGAGCGTCCATTTGATAGACGCCGCTGCCGCCGATCACGCCTATACGTACGGGATCCATAGGTGCCAGCTTCCTTTCTTCCAGGAGTGTGAGTGAATGACCTGGCTATTTTACTGCTTTTTCCGGGAAATGGGCAACTGGAACCGCAGCTGAGATCTACCAGAAGCCGCTTTCTTCGGTGTAGCCAGCTTCTTCGGCTGCCTCGATCGTCGCGGCAACGATTTGCGCATGGATGACGCCGTTACTGGCGATCAATCCCCACCGCTGGCGGAAATCCGACCTATTGTATACCAGGGGCCGTCCCCAGGCATCGGTGATCGTACCTCCTGCTGCCCGCAGAATGGCGTCCGGAGCGCAAGTGTCCCATTCCTTAAGGCCGGGGGCGGGATGGATGTAGAGATCGCAGACGCCGGTGCTGAGTAAACCGACCTTCAAACCCACGCTGCCGCTCGGTTGATCCAGGATGACGCCCAGTTTACGACAGACGGTATCTACCAGGGGGTCACGGTGGGACCGGCTCGCTACTAAACGCATCTGTGAGGGGGAGGTTTCGGTGGAGACCGAGAGAGCGGATACTGTTCCCTCGCGGACGACTTCGGCGAGTTCACCCGGAACGGCGCGATACAGCAAATCAGATACCGGTTGAAATACGATACCCAGTGCCGGTTTGCCGTCGATAGCCAGGCCAACCATGATGGAGAATTCACCGATCCTATCAATAAATTCCCTGGTACCGTCAAGGGGGTCGACGATCCACACCCGTTGCCGCGAAAGGCGATCGAGATCATCTGTCGCTTCCTCTGAAAGGATCCCATCGCCGGGAAAGGCATGCTGGAGACCCCTCACCAGGTATTCGTTGGCTGCCCGGTCGGCGGCGGTGACCGGGTCGTTGGTCCCTTTCCATTCAACGTCGATATTTCCGTCGTAGACGTTTTGGACCAGGACACCTGCCTCCCGGACCAGGCGTTCAGCCGTGGGCAGTTCCAGTTCCAGAAGCTCGGCGTGGTGCAATATGTTCCTCCAGCGATAGTCAACTCTGATCGTAAAAAAGTACGGGCTGACCGTGTAGATGGCCAGCCCGTGCCAGGTGGAGATGGCGGGAATCGAACCCGCGTCCGAAACATTCAACCGAGGATATACTACAAGCTTAGTCGCTGCTTTGGGTGTTCGCCGTCCGGCCGACCAGCGACGGTCTACCGTTGGATGGCTAGCAGATGAACCAGAGGGGGGCCTCTGGCCTTGGGCAAGTCCCATCTGCGTCAGACTTGCTGCATCTCAGCAGTTATGACAGCTTGTCTTGCGACCCGCGAGAACCATCGCAAGGGCTGCCTCGAGTTGTTACCCGAGGGGGCGGCTACCTTACTCTAGACAGCGAGGGCCAGTTGGCCAGCATTGCTGCGCGGAGCAAAGGTGAAAGCCTTGCCAGTGTTGGCAGTTAAAGGTTTTGCGCCTGTTTTACGAGGTAACGCACCTCGGCTTGCAATCCTGGGTCAGCCTGCCCCGTCGAAGCCGATCATCCCCATGATTACTCGAGATTATACCACGGACCGGCTGTCGCGCCAAAGTCAGCGGTGCATATCTTTCACAACCCGACGCATTTCCCGGTCGATATCCCGTTTGGCAATGGTCTGCCGTTTGTCGTATTGTCTTTTTCCGTGGGCAAGTCCCAGTTCAACCTTTGCGCGGCCATCCTTCAGGTAAAGCCGCAAGGGAATCAGTGTCCAGCCTTTTTCCTGGATCCGACCGGCCATCTTGTTGATCTCGCGGCGATGGAGAAGTAATTTGCGGTCTCGCCGGGGCTCGTGGTTTTCGCGATTGCCATGGGCATAAGGTGCAATATGAGCACCCACAAGCCACGCCTCGCCGCTGCGAATCTGGGCAAAGCTGTCTCGAAGGTTCACGCGACCGGCCCGAATTGATTTTATCTCGGTGCCGGTCAGCACGATACCCGCCTCGATCGTATCGTTGATGTGGTAGTCATAGCGGGCTTTTCGATTGGTCGCGATTACCTTGATCCCGTTATCGTCAGATTTCATTGTTTGCAGCTACTGTCCGAAGTTCTCCAGTAGATATTCGATTGCCTTTTCCAGCTGTGGGTCTCGGTCTTCGGCTCGATCCTCCAGGGATCGTTCCACCTGAATATCCGGCACCAGGCCTGCACCGTGGATCTGCTGATCGGCCGGCGTAAACCAGCGGGCAGTCGTAACGCTGAGCATCGACCCATCGCTCAACTCATGGGGCACCTGAACCGACCCCTTGCCAAAGGTGGTCTCGCCGGCCAAAACGCCACGACTGGTATCCTGTATGGCACCGGCCAGTATCTCGGAGGCACTGGCGCTGGCCTCGTTGACCAGAACGACAAGTGGGATGTCAAGGGCGCGTCCATTCCCACTGGCTTCGTAGACCTGTTCCTCTCCGTCGCTGAATCGTTCTACCAATATGGGCCCATCCTCGATAAACTCACTGGAGATATCGACGGCGGTGCGCAAAAAACCGCCAGGATTGCCTCGGAGATCGAGAATAAGCCCGACCGGCTCCTGCTCCTGCAATTCATCCAGGGCATCTCTTAGTTGGCGGGTTGACGGCGTGCTGAATTCCCCTAACCGGATGTAGGCGATATTGTTGTCCAGCATTTCATATTCGACCGCTGGAATGGATATCCGGTCTCGCTTCACGGTGATCTCGCGTGATTCCTGTTCGGGCGAACGAACTAGAAGAACGACCTTACTGCCCTTGGGGCCTCGGATCAGCTGGATGGCATCCTGCAGGCTCATGTCGGTCACATCGACATCGTCAACCGCCAGAATGATGTCGTCGCGGCGGATACCGGCTTCCCATGCCGGCTGGCCTTCGAAGGGTTCCACGATCAGGACGCCGCCATCCTCGGCCGTATCCACCCGGGCACCAATGCCCTCGAAACTGCCGTTGAGCCCCTCGTTGAAGAACTCAGCTTGCTCCGGGTTTCGCAGGAATGTGTAATCATCTTCCAGGGCAAACGTCACGCCATTGATAGCTCCGTAAATCAGAGGGCTGGGCTCGGGCAGAGTGCCGAATTGCTGCTCCAGCGTTTCAACGACCGCTTCCAGGATGTCGTCAGAAGTGTCTTCCAGATCCAGAGACTCGTCTTGCTCATACTCGGCCGCACGCAACATTCCGGTGACCAGGGCGCCCACCATTTCCGGTGTCTCTGGCAGCTCACCGTAAAAGTCTTCGTTCAAAGCATCCCAGGCCTCCCAAAGCAGATCGAATTCTCTGGGAAGATCGCTATTGGCAGTTATCCGGGGAAGGTTCATGCCCTCTGGCCCGGTCCGTTCAAAGGGCATGTCTTTCAGCGATGCAATCTGCGGTGAGGTGACTCTGCCCGTGCCGAAACCGGCACCAAAGCCGGCGAAAAAAGTCATGAACCCCAGGCCCGCGATTACGGCGAGGACAAGGATCCATTTCCAGGTATTGTTGCTATCGTTGTTTTCCATCAAATCCTCGGTATCTCGTTGTCATCCCTGCTGATTGAGCAGGTGTTTGATTGCTTCTTCAAGGGGAGCATCTCGCTCGTCCTCATGGGATACTTCCAGATCGGGAGTCAGCCCGATCTCGTTGATCTCGTGGCCATTAGGTGTCAACCAGCGAGCAACTGTCACGTGAATGGATGAACCGTCGCTGAGATCGTGGACCAGCTGTACCGATCCCTTGCCGAAGGTCTTCTCACCGATCAATTTTGCTCGTGCACGGTCTTGCAGCGCGCCCGCCACGATTTCCGCCGCGCTGGCCGTTGCTCCGTCGACCAGGATCGCCATGGGCCAGTTGGGGGCCTTGTTGCCCCCTGAAACACGGAACGTTTGTTCACTGCCATCGCTGTGGTGTTCAAATAACACGACCCCATCCTTCAGAAAGCGGCTAGCCACGTCAACAGAAGCCTGAAGAAGGCCTCCACTGTTGTTTCTCAAGTCAACTATCAGATGCCGGGCTTCCTGATCTCGCAACTCCGTAAGCGCCTGATCCAGCTCATTGGCCGTTCGATCGCTAAACAGGCTGATAGCAACGTATCCAACCTGGGGCACCTCTTCGAGCATGCGCCATTCCACAGAGGGCGTCTCAAGGCGTTCGCGGGCGATAGCCATCGTAAGCAGTGCCGGCTCGTCACCGCGCCGGATTTGAAGGCTTACTTGCTCGCCAACCGGGCCGCGTATCAGGGCTACGACATCGTCGGCGGTCATATCAGGTTGGATGGTCGTGTCATCGACCGAGACAAGGATGTCTTCCTTTTCAATGCCGGCTCTGTCCGCTGGCCGGTCTGGCATAGGATCGAGCCGGATATTTCCAGATTCGTCTCTGGTGACCCAGGCGCCAATGCCACCGAACTCTCCGCTTAGTTCTTCACGCTCCCGTTGCCGTGGCTGTGGTTCGATGAAGTAAGTGTAGGGGTCCTCGTACTCTTGTGCGAGCCCCTGGATCGCTCCGTACGTTCGATGTTGGGTATCCGGTTGGTCACCAAAGAAATCTCGTTGTAAAATATGCCAGGCTTCCCAGAAGACATCGAAATCAGTATCCTGCAGGTCGGCCTGGGTTTCCGCGAATCCAACGCTGGCAACCGACAACGGATCCCGACCCGAGCCGGTAATGAGGGCGTGGGTGCCGAAGCCCGCCAGGAAGATAAGCGCAATGGTTGCCAGAACAAGACCGGCAATGGAAAGTGTGCGTAACAGCTGCATGGAAATCAACGAAATCGAGTATGTTTTGGTTAATTTTAATCAACTGATTGTAGCATACAAGAATCGGTGGCGCAAAACACCGACCAGCAGGGCAATGCAGCGCCTCAAGTATACCTGGATGGCGAGGAAAATGGGGTGACCCAGCTTCCCGAGCGCTGCACCCTCGGTACGTCCGGACAGGCTATTTGTTCGGGAGCAGGAGAATGCGGGTGGTTATACCAGGTCTTCGTGTAGTAATTTCCGCTATATCTTTACACTTTGATGCTCCTGACTAAACGATAGGCTTTGCGAAACGGATTTGAAGGGTGGTTTATGAGCGAAATGCGTGCTGAATCCACTTGGTGGAATATGCTGGTCAAGGGAATTGCCATTGCGGTGCCGGTGGCATTGATCATCGGTGGGGCAGTGGGGTTGTTCCTGGCCTGGAATCAGGCTTCGTTGCCCGGCGATCCTATGGCGCAACGATTGCCCGATATCGAGCTGGAAACGTTGGAAGGGCAACCAATGAATCTCCAGGATCTGGCTGGACAGCCTTTGTTACTCAATTTCTGGGCAACCTGGTGCCCTCCCTGCATTGAAGAAATGCCTGCCTTGCAGGAGGCGCAGCTTGCTTACGGAAATAACGATGTTTTGATCGTGGCAATCAATCAAGGGGAAGACCGGGCTGCTGTGCAGGAATTCGTCGACAGGCATGGCATGTCCCTGCTCGTACTTCTGGACGAGCAGGGAAGCGCACGGCAATACCTGGATGTTGATTACCTGCCGACAACTTTCTTTGTCGACAGCTTCGGTGTCATCCGGAGCCGCTGGGAAAGCCTTCTGGAACGGGAGCAAATGAGACAGGGAATCCGAGCGCTGAACTGAAAATGGACCAGAGAGACCCGGCAAAGTGGGGCGGTTGGTTCATCAGGGCAGCTGCCTTCATGATTCTGCCCCACCTGCCATCGCGGCCGGTCAGGGTTCTCTGAAAATAGCTGGGAGCTCCGATCCTTGGAGCAATATCGGGATCGTTGCTGGCACGGAGGAGAGGGTTTTCTAGAAACTCGTATACTATGCGAAGCAATTTGTTGACATAAAAGATGCTGCGGGAGATTATTTCGCTCGTCTTCGGCGTCGCACGTTCGCATCTCCTCGATTCTCCGGGCTAACTCAACCAGTTTTCTTTGGAGTGTACGCAGGCAACTGCTGGATTCGTCGGTCCTGGCAGTAGGGGGTGAGCAAAAGAGCAATTTCCGGTCAGGAGTGGTAACTATGTCAAGTTCGGACCAGATACAGCCCTCCGAAGGGATATTGGGTGACATAACAGCCATAGTGTGTACATCAGAATCGGCCTCCATTAGCCCTGTTCCCGCGCCAGCGCTCTATCATTTGCAACTGCAATCCCGATTTGGGATGGAAAGCCAGCCCGGGCAAACCCGCGTCGACCCGCGCCGCTCGGCCGATTCCTCCCTGTTTATTGCTCAGTTTCGTAACCTGATCAGATGGCGCACGAATGTCTCCTGGCGAGATCCCGTGGTCCCCTCCTGGACTCAGCAGTGTTTGCTGTGTGGAATAGAATGTTATGTAAATACTTGTGCTTTATTTGTGAACTTGTGAAATGGTGCTGTTTTATGTTTCGAATTCCAGACTCCCTTATTAGCCTGCCCTACCTGTTCATTCTAACCCTTTTCCCCATCCTGCTCAGCCCGGGAACCATCAGTGTGGTGACCGACTGCAGCCGATTTGGCCCCGGTCCCGGCACGTTGCATGCCGCCCTACCGGCTGGAGGCGAGATATCTTTTGAATGTGACGGCGTTATCCTGGTGCCGGAGATACAGATCGGCTCCGACACCTCCCTACTGGCCAATGGCCACACTGTGACTCTGACGGGAGATTACCAGAACCGGATAATTTATGTCAACCCGTCGAGCGCCCTGCTTCTGGATGGAATCCGCGTCTCAAGCGGCAAGGCTGTGCAGGGTGGCGGTATCTACAATGCCGGCACCCTGCAACTGGTCGACAGCGTTGTGGCTGGAAATATGGTCGAAGGCGAACACGCCGCTGGCGGCGGAATCTTCAACACGGGCACGGTCACCCTTACGAATTCGTACATTTCCAGCAACCATGGTGGAACTGGCAGCACTGGCGGCGGTATCCACAGCGCCACGGGTCGCCTCACTGTGGTCGACAGTGTGATCGAAGGCAACCAAATCGATGCTGAGGGTTTGGGCGCTGGTGTTTACATTGACAACGGTGATGGGCTGTTTTCCAATAGCTCTGTCAGGGATAACCAGGTAGATGTGTCTGGTTATGGCGCCGGCATAGTTGTTCGTGGTGCCAGGGTGCGTTTAACTTCCAGCCACATCACTGGCAACCGGGCGCCAGTTGACGGATATGTCGGTGGAATCGCCAACAGCGGTGTGATGACCTTCACGGAGGTACTGGTTAGTGATAACCACTCTGATCAGGGTATCGGCGGCATCGCCAACGGTGGCACCATGTTCCTTGACGACAGCAACATCGCCAGCAATGGTGCGACTGCTGGCGAGACGGGGGCGATTTTCAACTCTGGTTTCATTCGAATCGCTGGTTCCCGTGTCACCTTTAATCAGTCAGCGGGCCCGGGCGCTATTGTCAACCTGGGAACCGTGTTGCTGGAGAAAAGCACGGTGGGAGACAATGCCGGTGGTGCCCTCTACAACGCGGGTTTGGCCCTGGTGACCGACAGCATTGTCGAGGAAAACGAGAGTTTCGCCTATGGTGGTGGCGGAGTTCGCAACGAGGGCACGCTTCGGCTTGAGAATAGCACTGTCCGGAATAACTTCTGCGCTCTTCCCGGAGGTGGCGTGTTCAATTCGGGAACGATTTCGATGGTAAACAGCACTGTGAGCGGCAACCGGTCTACCAGCTCAGGCGGCGGGTTTTTTTCCAGCGGAAATGCCTCGATGACCAACGGCACCGTGAGCGGCAATCTGGCGTGGCAAACGCAGGGCGGCAGTGGAGGCGGCATACAGAATGCCGGAACGCTCACATTGACCCACGTTACTGTGGCAAACAACAGCCTGGTTGGCGCCCCGGGCGTCCATCAGGCTGCCCTGTTGCCGTTACTTCTGAAGTCCTCTGAAGATGGCGATGGCGCCGGAATTTACAACAGCGGCAGCTTAACGATGCACAATAGCATCGTTGCCGGCCATCCAGATGGCGATTGTCTTGGTGCATCCGGGTCAAGCCTGACGGCGCGCTTCACGTTGATCGCAGGCCCCGTCGGGACCTGCGGCGTGTCAGACGGCCTCGATGGCAACATTGTCGGCCAGGACCCCCACCTGGGGCCTCTGCTGGATTATGGAGGAAGCACTCAGACTCAGCCACTATTCAGCGGCAGTCCAGCTATCAATGCCGGAAGCAACGGCCTGGCAGTTGATCCCGATGGAAATCCATTGAAAAGCGATCAGCGAGGCCAGGAATTTCCCCGCAATCTCTATTCCCTGGTTGATCTCGGTGCCGTTGAGTGGAGGGGCTACTGGCTGCCCCTGGTCGAGTGATCTCAGGATTCGCCATTCACTGGGACAATGCTGACGCCACTCACTGCGCTTTCGTCGCATAGGGCTGCATGCGCCCCCACAACCGCCTGGGCAACAGGCCCTGGATACGCACCCCTTCCCCGGTATGCTCTTCCTCCTGGATCAATCCGTGGGTATGCCACAGGCTGACAAGATCTCCTACGCTATAAGGGATGAGTACCTCAACTGGCAATAGATTTCGATTGAGTACTTGCTCGATCCGTTCCAGCAGTTCCTCCATTCCCCACCCTGCCGCGGCGGAGATTGGTATCGCGTCCGGGAATTGGTCTCCCAGGGACTCTCGTACGTCATCTGGATCTCTCAGTAAATCGATCTTATTCAGGGCAGTGATCAGCGGTTTGTCGGTAATGCCAATGTCTCGTAGCACCTCCCCAACTGTCAGTGCCTGTTGCAATGCATTCGGGTGTGTTATGTCAACAATATGGAGCAGCAGGTCCGACTCGGCGATTTCCTCCAGGGTTGCCCGAAAGGCAGCGACAAGCGTCGTTGGCAGCTTCTGAATGAATCCGACTGTATCACTGACCAGCGTCTCTCTCCCACTGGGCAACGCGATCCGGCGGGTAGTCGGATCAAGCGTCGCGAAGAGTATGTCCTCGGCCAGCACTCCTGCCCCGTCGCCCTGAGGACTGGCGACTCGAGTCAGGGTGTTGATCAAGGTGCTTTTTCCTGCATTGGTATACCCCACCAGGGAAACAGTATTTAGGGACGCGCTTCGTCGTCGCTGCCGGTGGCGTTCTCGATGGCTGCGCACATCCTCCAGCTCTCGCTTCAAATGTGCAATTCGTCGCCCGATCTCGCGGCGGTCAACCTCCATCTGGGTTTCGCCAGGCCCTCTCAGCCCCACCCCCCCTGCCCCACCGCGTGCCGAGCCACCACCGGCCTGCCGGGCAAGGTGGGTCCAGGCACGGGTTAGTCGCGGCAGCCTATACTCGTACTGCGCCAACTCGACCTGCAAAGCACCGTCGCGCGTCTTGGCGTGCCTGGCGAAAATATCGAGGATGAGGGCGGTGCGATCCAATACCTTCACATCCTCATCGCCGATAGCCTTTTCGATCTCACGCTGCTGTCGGGGGCTGAGTTCCTCATCGAACAACACTGCGGTGGCACCCAGAGTCGTACGCATGTCCAGCAACTCTTCCAACTTGCCGCTGCCGATGAGTGTGGCCGGATTTGGCCTGGCGATTCGTTGATAGGTTTGCCCAAGCACCCGAATCCCGGCCGTTTCAGCCAGCTGCTCCAGCTCGGCCAGGGAGTCGGCCACGCCGAACATTCCCGGCGACGACTTGAACTCGATTCCGACTAATACAGCGGTTTCTTCGGGTTGGTCGGAATAGTAGTAGCGATCCGTTTCGTTTTGTGACAAGTCTTTATAGCTCCAATGTTTGAAGGCGATCGAGTGCGGTCTCAATGGTATCAGTTTCCTGGCCCACACTGATGCGCACGTATCCCGAGCCACTGGGCCCATAGGCATCGCCTGGCGTGATGCTGACACCGGTCTCCATGAGCACCTTATCGGCGAATCCCCTGGACGTGTAACCGGGCGGCACTTTGCCCCAGATATACAGGCTTGCCTGGGGCGTCTCGGCTTCAAGCCCCATAGGACGGATGGTCTCAAGGATCATGTCCCGGCGTTTCTGGTATTCAGCATTACGGGCATCCATCCATGTCCGGTCATGGGCCAGGCCTACCGCGGCAGCATCCTGAATCGGGCGGAAAATCCCACTGTCGATATTGCTTTTCGTCTGAAGCAGCGCAGCTACGGCAACGGGATTGCCCACTGCCATGCCTACACGCCAGCCAGCCATGTTGTGGCTCTTGCTCATGGAATTGAATTCCAGGGTCACGTCCTTTGCATCGGGTACCTCCAAGGCACTGTGGGGACGATGGCTTTCGAAGGATACCTCGGCATAAGGCAGATCGGAGCAGAGCAGGATAGCATTCTCCCGGCAAAATGCCACGGCCTCTTCATAGAAAGAGAGGGGCGCAACAGCGCCAGTGGGATTATTGGGATAGCTTATCCACATCAATCGGGCACGCGCTGCAACATCTTTCGGAATGGCTTTCAGATCAGGCAGCCAGCCCAATTCTGGCTCCAGCTTTGCGAAATATACCTCTGCGCCTGCCAGTTTGGCACCCATCTGGTAGGTTGGATATCCCGGATCGGGCACGATGGCGATGTCTCCCTCATCGAGCCAGGCCAGTGCGATGTTGGCCAGCCCTTCCTTTGACCCGAGCAAGGGCAAGATCTCCGAACCTGGATCCAGATAAACACCAAATCGATCCTGGTAGTAGTTTGCAATCGCCTGTTTAAGCGCTGGTGTACCCGCATAACCGGCATAACCATGTTTCTTCGGGTCCTGCAATGAACGCTCGAGCGCTTCAATGATGAAATCAGGCGGTGGCATGTCGGGCTGTCCTATGTCCAGTCGAATGACATCGAGGCCCTCGGACTGTAGTTTTCGCAAACGGGCACCGTGTGCTGCAAATACATACATGGGAACATTGTTGAGCCGTGCTGCTGGTTGCATTATTTTAATTCTCCAAGTATTCCTGTAGGACCCGCCCTACCCGGTCGAGGCTGGAGGCTCGGATCTTGTCGGTGGTATCCTGGCTTGTTCTCAGGAAGGTGTAGTCGGCATCGACGATATTGGCTGCGGGGATGTCGCGACTTCGGAAGTCGAAGACACCATTGTCGAAACTGGGCTCCGTCTCGGGGACGAACCATCGGGAATAACCTAAACGCTCTCCGATGTCCCAGAGTTCCCTGCTTAGATCGGGGTCCGAATTCCCGTCGATCAAGAGAAGCTGGTCTGCATCGCCCGCCAAATCGATCAATACTACGGCGTCAGGTTCGGTGGAAAGGTTCTGGGCAAGGAAGGTTGCGCCAGCCGAGATCGGTTCACCTGTAAGGCCGCGGGGATCGTAATGGCCGTCGAGGAAAGCCAACCACACTTCGCTGTTGAGACTATCCTGGTCCATGATTCGGGCGAGCTCCAGCAGGACTGCCGTACCGCTGCCTCCATCGTTGGCTCCTGGTACCGGCGAGTCCCGATTTTCGATTCCCGGGTCCAGATCGGCAACCGGGCTGGTGTCGTAGTGGCTGGCAATGATCACAAGGCCTGCGTTTCCGGAACCGGTCTTGGCGATGAGGTTCTTCATTGGGATTCCACCCAAGTCGAAAGGGCTTTCTTCAACCAACCAACCGGAACGATTTAGTTCGTCGACGATAAGCTCCGAAACGGCCTTGTGCCCGCTGGTTCCGACCGCCCTGGGTCCCAGAGCAACCTGGGATCCTACGTAGCCTTGTGCGATCGTGCCATCGAAGAAACGCCTGGCTGGCGTTGCCCCGTCCGGGGTCTCGGAGGGGGATTCAAGGCTGTCGACCGCGCTCATAGTGGGCACTCCGGCAGGTTCCGGTGCAGCCTTGGGTAACAAGGCAATGACTGTGCGCCCTGCCCAATACAGGGCCAGCACCAATATGCCGAGCAGCAACAGTTCCAGCCAATTGTTTTGCAGCCATCTTGTGATGGATGGTCGATCGTTTTGCATGCCGGGAGTTTGCCTTCTATATCGTTTCAATTCTCGCTTCGTTTGCGGAACACCAGTTTGATGGGCGTGCCCAGGAAGGGATAATGTGCCCTGATCTGGTTCTCCAGATAGCGTCTGTAGGTGAAGTGAACCAGTTCTGTGTCGTTTACGAATATGGCAAAGACCGGTGGTGCCACGTCGGCCTGGGTCGCATAATAGATTTTCAACTGGCGGCCCGTTTTACTGGGCAGGCGGTGGCGATCAACCGCCCGCCTGATGACACGATTGACCTCAGACGTGGGGAGCCGAACATGCCGTTCAGCTTGAATCTTCTGCGCCACCCCGATGACTTTGTGAACCCGTTGCCGCGTAAGCGCTGAAATAAACAATAAGGGAACCCAGTCAATGAACTTGAAGTCAGCCCGAATACGCTGGGTAAACTCGTGCATGGTGTAAGTGTCTTTGACAACCAGGTCCCACTTGTTGACCAGTACCATCACTCCTTTCCACTCGTCAAGGGCATAGCTGGCGATGTGAGCATCCTGGGCCGTTACCCCCTCGCTGGCATCGATCATCAGCGCCACGACATCCGCTTTTTGAACCGCCCGCAAGGCACGCATAACACTGTATTTTTCGATTCCCCGTTCAACCCGACCGCGGCGGCGGATTCCAGCAGTGTCGATTAGCACGACTGGTTCATTTTCCCACAGGAGGCGCATGTCAATGGCATCCCGTGTTGTTCCTGGTACACTGCTGACGATCGAGCGCTCCTGGCCGATAAGCGCGTTCAGCAGCGACGATTTGCCTACATTGGGTCGACCGATGATGGCAATTTTCAAAGCGTCATCTTCCGGGTCCTGTTCTATTTCGGGAAGACGCTTGACAACCACATCCAGAAGATCCCCTGTGCCTGTTCCATGGAATGCTGAGACGGGAAAGGGTTCGCCCAAGCCAAGTTCGTAGAATTCCAGCGCTGCCAATCGACGCGCCTCATTATCTGCTTTGTTGGCTGCCAGCACAACCGGTTTTTCGGTGCGACGCAAGACGTCGGCCACATCTGTGTCGCCCGCGGTGATACCATCCCGGGCATCTACCATAAAGACAATGACGTCTGCCTCCTCGATTGCAACCTGGGCCTGCTCACGGATTTCACGCCGGAAATCGGCCGATGCCACACCGAGCGGAGCAATACCGCGGCGGGCACCTGCATCCACTCCCTCGGTCAACTCGATTCCTCCTGTATCTACAAGCGTAAATGGCACTGAGGTCCATTCGGCATCGGCATACAGCCGGTCACGAGTTGTGCCGGGAAGGTCCTCGACAATAGCCAGGCGTTTTCCGGCGATGCGGTTGAATAAGGTACTTTTTCCGACGTTCGGTCGGCCTACTAGCGCTACAATTGGAAGTGGCATTGATTTGATCGATTCTAGATGAGCACTTCACCATTTTTAGTTGCCTGGCTTGCCAGGCGTTGAACTTGGCGTCACAGGCAAAGGCGAAGTGGTGGCAATCACGGTTTGGGTCGCAGCAAGCGGAAACGACAACTCCTCGGTAACAATCTCGGAGATCTGAATCTCTATGGTCTGCGGAAGTAGGCTGGTAACAGTGACATTGTCCTGGACAACGGGCGTAAGGGCGACGGAGTGCAACCCTGGCCCCAGATCTATCAGATCAATAATGACTGCAACGAGGCCAGGTTCCATCGCCTCAAGTATCGACACTGGTCCGCGAACGATGAGATCCACTGTGTCGATTGGCAAAGTCCGCGTCAACCCGGGGCCGAGGCCCTGGATCGTGGGAACAACTTGCATGGTTCGGCTGGTGATAATCGGGTCCACCTGGATGCGCACTCCTACCCCGGGAACACCTACGACGGCCAGCGATTCTGGCAACTGCAAGGCCAGCTGAGCAGCTACATCCTCGGTCGCATTGGCGATATCAATCGGCATGGTTTCTACAAAGCCGGGAAGTTCTTCGAAGGCATCCGGGCTTCCTCGCAGCGTTACCAGGCTCGGATCGACGACGATCCCGGTAACCTGGTAACCCGGAGCCACTGATCCCGTATAGGGCACCCGGACACTGAAGTCGCGATACCCGGGCCGCTGATCGATTGTTACCTTCACCTGAACCGAGCGGGGGTCGATCTGGGTGCCCGCGATAACGGGTTCATTTCGCTGATTACGCAACGAGACGGGCTGCTGGCGGGTCAGGTCTTCTCGGGCACCGGCGATAGCAACCTCGACTACGGCTCGCTCAACTTCCTGCACCTCGCTTGGCGTGCCGGTTATCAGAACTTCGGTAGGAGTCACCATGCTTGTGAGCCATTCATAGCCAAAAACCGGAGTGCCCAGCACGTCTACTTCAACTGGTATGCTCAACGTCACTATTTCCTCGAGATTGATGACCAGGCTGTTCGGTTTGATGTCGAGGATCTCGACGTCCCCGCCAGGATAACCGGCCACCAACTCGACGCTGTGACGTCCAGCGTTCAGGTTGGTCAGGTCGGCAATGACCTGAAAATCCTCAGCCCGCAGTTTCTCGTCCCATACCTGACGAGGTGCGCGAACGGTCAGGACCACCTCATCGAGAGGATTGCCAGCGATAGAAAATGACGCGTTGGGCCCAAGCAACATCACAGGAATCGGTGTTTCGAAATCCCCAGTGATAATTGGATTTTCATCTTGAATGGCGAGAACCCACACACCGATCGCGAGGATCAGCGAGAGTACCATGGCACCGAGGTTTGCCAGTTTCCGGTTCAATGGAACATCCTCAAGGCAGTGGGCATCAAGCCCTTACAAAGTTTTGCAGGATCTTGCGAAGCCGGGAATCGTTCAGGCGGCGGACCATGCGCCCGTTCCGAACGACTGAAACGGCACCGCTCTCCTCGGAAACGACGACCGTTAGCGCATCGGTTCCCTCAGTAATACCAATTGCAGCTCGATGTCGAGTACCCAGCTGTACATCGGTGAGCTGGCGGCCGGTCAAAGGAAGAACGGCTGCAGCCGAAAGCACCCTTGATCCTCTCACAAACACCGCACCGTCGTGGAGAGCCGTTCCAGGAAAAAAGATTGTCTGGAGCAAGCGGGAACTCACCTCACCGTCCACAGGTACACCCGTTTCAATATACTCCTGCAGGCCCGTATCGCCCTCGAAGACAATCAGCGCGCCGTGTCTGCGCCGACTGAGAATACTGGTAGCCTGGACCACTTCGTCGACAAGTCGTGCTGCAGCGCTGCTGCGGCCATTCCGGCCCGGAATCGGTGTTGAACGACCGAGCCGTTCCAGAGCACGCCGAAGCTCTGGCTGGAAGATAATCGGAATAGTGACGAGCAGAGCAGGTGTTGCGTTGCGCACCAACCATGAAAAGGCTGTAAGTTGGAAGAAACTGGTGATAAGTGCTATCCCTAATGCAACCACCACAATTCCTCGCAATACCTGAACGGCGCGCGTGCCTCGAAACAGGTGTAACAGACCGTATATTACCAAAGCGACAAGAAGAATGTCAACAATGGTTTGCCAGTCGCTTAAGTGGCTGATAAGCAAGCGCAGTTCGTCCACAGTTAATCCGCGTTGGCACCCAGTGCCAACACCGGAACAGCCTGGTCAGGGTTCAATCGGTACTCCTGCAAGTTGGTGTGTTGTCAAAATATCCGCCTCGATTGCTTCACTTTCCTTTTCGGCGGGCGTCCCTTTTGAGTGCGGCAACGGTTCTGGAGAAACCCTCAGACATCACGAAAAACCAGTTCGCATAGTCTACTCTATGTTTAAAGAGGTTCCATGGTTTCTTGGGAATAGCAACAATGACTACACGAAAGGTTGTAATTTTCAGAGCCGTTGGTCAGACGCTTTCCCAGATTCCGTCAACCTCGATCCACTTCCCGGAGCACTCGACACAGAGAGCTGTAGTGCCCCTTCCCTGCTCAACCGATCCTGTGCACCTGGAGCAGCGCAACACGTCCAACCAATCCCGCTCCGCTCCTGCTACAAGCTCTCCAGCTTTCCTTGCCAGGTAAAGGTCGTAGTTCACCTGCCAGGCCTGTCTCGCCACCCGACTTGCACCCTGACCTGTCAATATCCCGGAAAATTCACTTCGGCTCCAGGCCTTGCCTGGCATTAGCGCTGTGTCGCGGCCAATGCGGTTGCTGACGACCAGAAGCCCACCCGGGCTGAGTACCCGCATCAGTTCAACAATGACCCGTTGGGGATCGGGCATGAACTCCAGGGCCTCCAGGCAGGCCACCACCTCAAACGCAGCGCTTGCAAAGGGCAACTGAGACGCATCGTGTTTGAGAAGAACTACATCGACGAGCCCGAGATCGTTCAGTTTTTTGCGGGCCTGTCGCAACATACCGCTGGAACCATCCAACCCCACTACCCGGCCTTTCGCGCCCATGGAGCGAAGCACTGCAATCGGATAACGCCCGGTGCCCGTGGCGACGTCCAGCACCAGAGGACCGCTTTCCGACTGACACCCTGTCTCATCAAACCAGGTTACCAGCGGCCGCGCCAGAAAGGCGTACTCGTCGTAACTGTCAAACTGCTTTATTCTATCATAACGAACGGAATAAAGGTCGTACAAGGCGAGCACTACCCGGGATCCGAGAAAAGTTCCCTCGGTCAACACCAAGAGCCAGTAGAAAGCCGCCACTAAAAGCGCAACAACGAGCACAAGAATCCAGCCCCACGCAGGCATCAACCGATCTCCAACGAAAAAGCGATCGCCGCCGCCATCGTCAAGGCCCACCACCAGGCCCACAGTGTTCCCGCGTTGACCGGCCCTTGTCGAGCCAATTGAAGCAAGGGTGCAGCAGCAATCAAGGCGACTACACCCGCAGCGATTGCTTGACCGGCAACCAACAGAACGCCGATCACCAGAAGAGAACCCAGTCCTGCAATAACCAGGAGAGGCGTGATGAAACCCTGGGCATTCGAGGGCACCTCCGCTTCCATCGCCGCTCCGAACCCGGCTCTTGCCAAAAGTATGAAGCCCAGAGCCATCACCCCTATCTGTGCAAAACGTCCAGCCTCTGGCCACGTTCCAGCGAGACTGACGCCAAGAAGAAAGGGCAAACCCACCTGAACCGTCGCCTGAAGCCAGGCTAACCAGGACCGCAAGCCAGCGCGTTGCGCAAGAATTCCGACCCCCACCAGCAATGTTACGGCCATGGTCATGATGAGGGCTGGCTGGCCCAGGGGCCAGGCGGCACAAATAGCCAGAATCAGGAGGGGTAAACCGCCGCGCAGCAGCGCCGACAGAGAACCGGAGTAATTCCATCCAAGGAGTCGGCCTGCGACACTATCGGATTGGGCAAAGGGAAGCCGGGGTCGTCCGGTACCAAGATTTCCAGTCCAGTCGGCCTCCGTCACAAGTTGGGACCAAAGGGCGCCCCACAACAACTCGGCCAACAGCAATGCAAGGAAGACAGGCACCACAGCCCAGTCCCGCACACGCAGGCCGCTAACCACCAGAACGCCCGCCAAGACCAGCCAGGCACCAGTTGGCCTCCATGGTGATCCTGACAGCCAGACGCGCAGTGCAACGAAGGAGCCTTGCTCCACCTTTTCAGCAGACGACAAACGGTCCAAAGATACCTCGCGACGAACTTCTACAACAAGTACGATTATACCACAGAACCCGGTGGATAGACCAAGAAACCGCAATGAAAAAGCACCGGGTAGGAGGATTCCACCCGGTGCTTCGGCAAGGTCAATTCAGACCATTGCGAACTCTACTCTTCAATCAGTTTTATGTCATCCTCTTCGACTACTGCCGGGGACTGAACCGGTGTGACAACTGCCTCGACCGGATATGGCCGTGTGCCGAACCTTGTCAACACAATTGCACCCATTCCGAAGCTCGCGATCAGCGTGCCGAAGATGAAGTCCACACAGGGTATGGAACTTACCAGAAAATAGACAATCGCCAGAACCATTGTGCCGATTGTCGCCTGCAAAACCACCGAGGGAGTGGATACCTTGAAAACAGCAAGGAGTTTGCTACCGACCACCCAACCAGATGCGATCCAAGCCATGATGGCTGCCGCCAACAGTAACAATCCTGTCAGGAGGGCTACGGGTATCAGGCAGATTGTGACCGCCATAAGGACCATTGCAACGGCACCAACGACCCAGGTCAGGATGCCGACGACCAGAGACATAGCCGGCTGGGCCAGTCCTGCCCGACCGATCCGTTCGACTCCTCTGGGCCAGATCAGTGCAACCAGTAGCGCCAGACCGCTCAGAGCAAAGACCAGGATAACACTGCGCAGGAACCCCAGAAATGCACCGAAGATCACTTGACCGGGTGACGTCCTGGGCAACATGGGCTGAAAGTCATCCAGATTCCCGGGGAAAATCGGAAGCCCTCGAAAACCGGGAAACTCCGGTGCATAATCCTCGGTCACATCACCCTCGACGACAGCGCCACCCTCACGCCTGACGTTTCCGCCGAAGCTTACCACATCACCGTCGACGGTAGCCGATTCTTCCAGGGTAACATTGCCGCCGAAGACCGCGATATCGCCGTCGATTCTACCCGCGACGTCCAGGTTTCCACCAGCAACGATGACGTCTCCAAAAACGGTAGCGTTTTTCTCGATGATGGCATTGCCACCCAGTACGCCAAGGTCACCCCTGAGGATCTGACCAGATTGCAGCGTGTATTCTCCACCCAAGACAATCTGACCGGGTCCATCTGATTGGGCCAACACTGGAACGGCCAACGTCATCAACAGTACAATCGCCAGGCTGAACGCCAACACAATCTGTTTTCGCACGATTCTTTATCTCCTCAAACACTGCGCCGCTCAATAAGCTTGCATGCTTGACTCATCAATCCCGGCCATTTCCCTCAAGCAAGTAGCCATTGTACCGTTCTCCAAAGAAAACCAGGCGGATCCACAGGATCACCGACAACGCGACTGCGACGAGCAAAGCAGCCACCACGGAGGAAGACGGCACCAAGGCCAGAAGCGCATCCTGAATTCGATCCAGGTTTCCTGCGGCCAGAGCAACCAACTGGCTCGAATAGGCAAGATACTCCACGATCTGCAGTCGCGCTTCCGAATTGACATACAGCCAGATTGCGGTCGTCGCCAGGAATCCTATCAATACGAGACTCCAGAGCGAAAAAGTACCGCCGACGAGAACCAATCCACCTAACAGTCGTTCCCGGCGCTGCTGCTCCCGTCCAATTCGTTCATCCACCCTGAACATGAATCCTGAAGCCGGACCAACGAAGGGCTCGACTTCCAGAATGTGATCGATGCTCTGCCACTTTGTCCAGCGGCTGCGGCAGCTTTCACAGCGAGCCAGATGGTCGTGGAATCTCGCGGTTTCCTCGACGTCCAGCAGTCCATCCAGCACCAGCGACATCTCGATGGTCGAACTGTGCTCAGTGTGCTCTGCCGTTTGTGCCTCGAAGGTATCTGTCATCTGATTATCCTCAACCAACTATGCCAAGGGCTTTGCCCAGTTTGAAATTGAGTTTTCGACCATTCTTGGCCTTTGTCGTTGATTCTGGTTGCTCATTTGAGTCAGTTTCTACCGGCTTGGCCGCCTGTTCCTCGAGCAACGCCGCCATCTGAATGCGGGCTCTGTGCAGTCGGGATTTTACCGCCGACTCCGTGAGATCCAGTGTCTCGGCTATCTCCTTGTAGGAGAGATCGTGCCAGTATCGCAACACCAGCGGAGCACGATAGCCGGGCTCCAGAAAATCCAGCAGACCACGCACTTCTGCGGACCGCTCGGACCGTATGGCAGCGTCCTCGGGACGCTGGTCATCGCTGGCCAGCCAGCTCAACGAAGGATTATCCTCAATGGACAGCCAGGTGAACCGGCGCCTTCGCAGCTTGTCAATACAGTGATGGGACGCTATTGACAAGATCCAGTTCCTGAATTTCAGGTTCGGATTATAGGAAGCCAGGCGCTTGTATGCCCGCAGAAACGTCTCCTGGGCAGCATCCTCAGCTTCCTGCCGGTTTCCCAACATGCGATAGGCCAGGTTATAGACCGGAATCTGATAGACCTCCACCAATCGGCTAAAGGCTGTCCGGTCGCCACGCCGCGCCTCCCCTATCCATTTCTGTTCATCATTGACAGTCACATGATGCTCCAAAACAACTCAACCAGCCAGGCACCTGCAATCCGGTGCCACACCTTCCGTTCCATCCCTGTATTTTACCATACGGTTGAAAGGGCGTGTAGGTTTCACAACAGAGCCGGAAACCAGGCAAATCCATAGCGAACTTTGACTTTTCAGGCCGCGCGCAGTATGCTAAGGCCCACCCCAATTCATGGTACCTGCAAAAAAGCAAAGGCATTCCAGCTGCGCCAGAACCGGTACCGATGGGAGCAAAGTAAAAACCGATACTGGCGGCCTTTGCCAGGCTTCTCTATCCCAGGAGTAAATGTGAACACTCGCTTTCATATCGCCATCGAGGGCCCGATCGGAGTAGGCAAAACGACGTTGGCCCGCATTCTGCAGCAGGAGATGGGTGGACAACTTCTACTGGAAGTGTTTGAGGAAAACCCCTTTCTTTCCGATTTCTACGCCGACCGGGCCCGTTACGCGTTTCAAACCCAGATATTTTTCCTTCTCAGTCGCTACCGACAGCAAAACGAGGTCATTTCTCAGCTATTGCGAAAGGATGGATTGGTAAGTGACTATCTTTTTGCCAAAGATCGCCTGTTCGCCCATCTTAACCTCTCCGGCGATGAGCTGCTGGTATACGAACGGATGCACGATGCACTGGCAGAAAGCATTCCAGTCCCGCAACTCGTGGTCAACCTGTGGGCCAATACCGATGGTCTGATGAACCGGATCGCTATCAGAGACCGGTCATTCGAACGATCGATGTCACGCCAATACATCGATGATCTCCGGATCGCCTATGAGCGCTTTTTCGTCGATTTCGACCAGGCGCCGATCCTCAATATCGACACCAGCGATCTCAACTTTGTCGCCAGCCAGGACGACCGGCGCGACATCGTCAACTTGATTCGCAATACGCTCGAAAAAGGCGCCTACCAACAGGTTCTGCCAGATGTTTCTCCCTCTATGTCCTCCGGCAGCGCGCCCATTTTACGTACGTCAGCACGGCGCCTGGGTGATTTTCAACAATTCCACCTGATATTGGACCAGGAAAAAGACTTCGTGGTCGATCTCTATCTTGACTTCATGCTTTTGACGGAGGAAGTCGGTGAATTGGGGAGGGAGCTTGCCCAACTGTGGGCTGCCCGGATCAAGAACGAAGAAGATGTAGCGGCCGGAATGGACGCCAGTGATCCCCTGGACGAGCGCAGGCAGAGTCTGAAAAACGAATTGGCCGATGTACTGGCCTATGTAATCAAGATCGCCAACGACGCCGGCATCGATCTGGAGGATGCCTACGTAGACAAGATGGATCAGAATTGGCGACGCAATTGGCCTGCGCCAGGGACACAAGCCCAATGACCGAAACCACCGCAACAAAACGTTTTATAGCGATCGCAGGCAACGTTGGTGTCGGAAAATCCACCTTAACTGAATTGCTTAGCAGGAGCTTGGGATGGCAACCCTTTCCAGAGGCCGTGGATGAGAACCCCTACCTGTCAGATTTCTACAAGGACATGCGTCATTGGAGTTTCCACTCACAGATATTTTTCCTGAGCCGGCGGCTTCGGCATCACCGCCAACTGCTCGACCACCCCACGTCGGTGGTTCAGGATCGCAGCGTCTACGAGGATGCTGAAATCTTCGCTCTCAACCTTTTCAACCAGGCACACATGGATGCTCGCGATTACCGCAGTTATCGCGAGCTCTACGAAGTGCTCACCTCGTTTCTTCCCCCACCCGATCTGGTTGTCTACCTTCAGGCGACGGTCGACACGCTGTTGAGACGGATTCGTCGCCGGGGACGAGATTACGAACAGGATATCCGGCCAGAATACCTGACCCAACTCAATGAACTATACGAGAGCTGGATCGATTCCTTTGATATGTGCCCCGTGCTGACTGTGCCAGCGGACGATCTTAACTGGGTTGACAATGGCGAACATCTGGAACTGGTCATCAAAAAGATCCAGGAAAAGCTCAGTGGCAAGGAAATCGTCGTATTCGATTAACGCTCACCGGTTTGCCTGGCTATTCTCCGCTGATCAAGTAAAAAAGACCGGAAAAGGTCTGCGAAATCGGCGGTGAAA
>JAYELL010000108.1:71697-76801 GCA_034717495.1 Chloroflexota bacterium
GAAAAATAAGATCGGAGAAGAGAAGTACCTGGTTCTGGTTTGTCCAGGCTAAGGGCAAAGTCGATCCTCGGAGTTGGTGTCAAAAAGAGACCCGCGAGCCCAAATATTGTCCAGGGCCTCTTGGATCGCAGGAAGGTCTGGAAGCTGAACTTGTCCCCCTTGGGGTGTAATCCACTCATTTACCAGCGGCGCCTTGATCACCATTCCCTTGAGATCCCTGATCCTGACCGTTGCCCCGAACTTTGCCAATTTCACCAGATCAGTAACAGCCAGATCGGTATCCACAGTGTCACGTAACGCTGCCCAAAGAGCCGGGATTCGTGAAATCAGATCCCCTTCAAGAACTCGCTTTCTTATTGCAAGCAGAACTCGCTGTTGGCGCCTCGCCCTGTCGAAATCGCTGGTGGTCTTGCGGGCTCGGGCATAATGCAGGGCCTGGGGTCCATCCATGTGATACTCACCCGGTTCAAGTTGGTAAACCCCAAAATACTTGAAGGTCTTTTCATCATAAAGAAGGCAATCCACCGTTACATCGACGCCGCCAAGCGCATCGACGATGTCCTCGAATCCGCTGAGGTCGATCCTCACATAGTTGTGGATCGGCACACCGAAATTCTTTTCCAGGGTGCTGATCAGCAGCGGAATGCCCCCACCTTCTTTTCGTGTCTCGCCATAGGTATACGCCGTGTTGATTCGGCTATAGCCTACGCCAGGAATCGGCAAATAGGTGTCCCGGGGAAAACTGACGACGGCGGCTCGGTCCCCTGCCTGATCCACAGCGAGTAACATGATCGTATCTGTCCGACCTACGTAGTCGAGATCCCATTGGTCCATACCCAGGAGCAGAACATTGTGGGTCTCCTGGAGTGGATGTAAGCTGGACGCAAGGGCACTCAGCAGCTGATCGGTAGACGAATTCCCCTCGACCGCGTCACGGTCTCCGCTCCGATTATCCAGCGGTGCGAGAACGTTGCCACCTCTGTCAATCGGGTCCAGATCAGGAAAATCTGGTGCAGTGCCGGCCACGGGATATCCCAGGGAGGCGCTGTCAGCTGCGGCGGCTTCTGCCACATTCGACGAGCCACCGACAGAACTGCCAGCTTCGTTCAAGCCAAGCGGCACTCGTGTTACGGCAACATCGGGGACCAACGCAGGTGCGGCACATGCTGCGGTTCCTAACATCAACAAGCCGAGGATCAAGATGGCAAACAACAGTGAACGGCTTTCATGCATAGTTTTCTCGGAAATCATTCGGTGTACCATTCAGGCCGCAGGAAAGGGGCCATCGCATTGGCCGTCGCCGTGCGAAATGCATCGCGGCGCGAGACCAGACCTCTCGTAAGTATGCCAACTGAGCCAGGCCCTTTACGCGTATCGTGAAGTCCAACGAGGCGGTCCATGGCAGGACCTAACTCCTCGCCTGCTTCGAGAGCTTCCGTCAGTATCGGGGGCAACAGGATTCGCCCACTGGAGCCGATTCCTTCGCGGCCAGCCCGGTCGATCACAGCAACCCATCCGGTCAGAAAATAGCCCCAGGCCGATACTTGAATGCCTCCTTCGAGACCGATTCCCAGATCTCCGTCCAGCGCAGCGCGTGCCGCGCCGGCCCGTATCAGCGCGCCGGCGATCATCTCGTGATCGGAGATTGGTTGCGGACGCACTCCTGAAACCACGGCGACCGCAGCGACCTCGGCCGCTGTCCAGAGTTCGCCAATCACGGCGGAAACAGCTGACACTTTTACCGGGTTGAGTGAACCAACGGCCACCAAAGTCAAGAATCCGCTCCCTTTACCGTTGTTCCACAAGGAGGCGGACCAGCGCAGCAGACTCATCGAAGCACCATCCCTCATTGCAACCTTGCCAGAACTCTCCCAGATTGGCACTACCGGCTCTCTCATAGGCCGCGGCCTGGAAAAGCATATCAAGCCGGTCCGCGTCGCGGGCAATGCGCCCTTCTAGCGAATCCGCCTGCATAAACTCTTCCCATCGGTCCAACCAATCGACCCCTTGTGGCAGATCACCGACCAGGTCTTCGAAGACGCCGCGCTCAGCATCATGTTTAGCATTGGCGGGAAAATAGCGGGCCGCTGGGCTGGGGATATCGCCCAGAATACTTTCTGCCAAATCGTGGAGCAGACAGATCGATAGAAGCCGTCCCAGATCGACTTGATTTGGCAGCAAACTGGCCAACAGCAGTGCTATCGTGCTCATCCCCCAGGAGTGGGCCGCGACACTCTCGGCCAAACCTGGGCCGATGCCACGCAAAAGCCAACCGGTGCGGGGTACCTGCTTCAGGGCTTGAAGGCTGTTGCCAAATCGCAGGATCTCATGGAGAACTTCGGACTGTCTGGCCCTTTCCACGGCTTGAGCCTGAGCGGAATCACTCATAGATCAGATTGCTGCGCCAGCCACATCCGCAACCAGTTCAAGGCGCCGTTGCCGATCCAGCGGCGGGCTATCTCGCCAGTGCCGCCGACGTCCAAGCGTTTCAGATCGACGCTCTCTCCGTTGGCGAGAGCCAAAAAGGTTTGGCCCCGATATGCACCATAAGGTCCGGCGGCCGGGTCCATATCACCACTAACGACCATGACCAGGGACGCTCCTTGCCGCAGTGCTGGATCGGCCATAACAAGCTGCGCCAATCGCTCTGCCGCCTCCTGACTCGCAAAGGTCTCAAGCCCTGGAAGGATTTCCTCAGGCGCCGAAAACTGATGGCTACCCCGCAGGCAGGTAGTGTCAGGGAGCGCTTCAGCAATACGCCGGGCGATCTCGTCCCCCGTATTGGTCTCTACGATTGTCAGCGAATGTCCCGCGGCATCGATGCCCCGGATGACAACCTGCTCCAGCGTGACGTCTCCCTCACCAAAAATAAACCGCCCCAGCCGCGCCTGAATAGCGTTGACGACCTCTTCAATCAACGCCTCGGCTTCTTCCTCGCTAGCGGCGCGTGCTACGATGCGTATATCGGCCTGCCCCAGATGAGCTGCCAGCCCCACCGTGGGATTGCTGCGATGCATCAGATCGCCGATGCGCTCGTCGATGGTGCTTTCACCTATTCCCACCGTCCGCAGAATGCGCGCCTTGATGACCAAACGATCTGGGCCGAGAAGTTGGGCAATGAAGGGTTCAACCGACTCCCGCATGAGATGCTTCATTTCTCTCGGCACCCCGGGCAGGCAGATCAGGTAGGCTGGATTGCATTCGTCGCGCGGCACCTCGAGGATGAATCCCGGTGCCGTGCCCACAGGATTATGAATGGGAGTCGCACCCTCAGGCATGAATGCCTGCCTGCGATTGTTATTCTCGACCGTCCTTCCCCAGCGCCCAAAGATGGTTTCGATCCATTTCAGGCTATCCCGATTCAGGACAAGAGCACGACCTGCTGCGCTGGCGGCCGCCTCCCGGGTCACATCGTCGACGGTGGGCCCCAGTCCCCCGGTCACGATGAGCAGATCGGATCGATCGAGGGACTGACGCATGGCGCCAGCGATTCGATCCTGGTTATCGCCAACCGTGGTTTTGAAGTACAGGTTTAGGCCCAGGTCCCGCAGCCGGCGTGCGATCCAGGTGGCATTGGTATCCACAATCTCGCCCAACAGGATTTCCGTGCCTGTGGTTATTATTTCAGCATCCATTTAAAGAAATAACCCATTTCTATCAGGTCAGCTCATCAATGCGGCCTGAGAACGAATCTGGCGCAGCCTGGCAACAACTTCCTCGTTGCCATTGACAGATGCCTGCTCGATGAGACCATCCAGGGTCTCCATGAACCCGGGCGTGATCGCGTCACGGTTTGCCGCCAGGATGGCACGCGTTTCCTGAGAACTATCGGCGGCCATCAACTCATTGACCAGTTGGAGTTCGGGTGGAGCTGCCTCCTGAACAAGAGCCATCGTCGCGTCCCACACCTCCTGCAGACGGCTTACAGCGGCGGTGGCACCCGAGTTTTCCGCCTCCTCCAGGTTCGTTGCCAATACGGACAGGAAGTTCTGATCGATAAGTGCAGCATGTTCGGCAACGGCCGCCGGAATATCATCCGAGGCCAGAATTTCCGCCAGGACCTGGCGGTATTGCCCCAGGAGGGCCTGCTGTAACTCATCGAGCTGCTGCACGAAATCCAGAATATGCTCCCGCAAGTTCTCCAACCGGGTAACCTCTTCAGGATCCGATGCGCTGCCGATGCGAGAGGTCAACATCTCAAAGAAGCTGTAATCGACCAGGGGACGCCCCGCCGTAACGAGAGCATCGACCACCCTGTCACCATCAGCATCGGCGGCCACAATCATATCGAGCAATTCAGCCACCGTTGTATCGGGTTTCAGCTGAGCAACGGCCGCCCGTTGTTCCTGCACGCCCTTTCCCCAGGTGCTCAACTCAATCAGGCGCTCGCGCAGCTCTGTCAACTCGGCAATCGACTCCTGGTCGCCTGACGAGGCACTCGATTCGATCAAGGTGTGGAGAAGGCCAAAGAATTGATCGTCCATCTCCTCATCCCGTTCGTTTACCAGAAGTCGCAACCCCTCCGGATCACTTGACGCGACGATCACTTCCTCCAATAGCCTGATCTGGCGGCGCTGTCGATCCATCATTTCCCTGGTAACACCCTCGTTCTCGAGAACCGCTTCGATCAACGCCTGGTAGCTCAGGAACTGCATGGGCGTCAGCATATAACCGCGTACATCCTCCTGAGGGAGGCTGTCCATGAGCCCACGGCTCAAATCACCGATCACCTTTTGCTGCTCGTTAACCGGAATCTGTTCCGGCACATGAACACCGAGGAATTCCTTTTCAGGATCGTGGTAAAGCAAGGGCGCTGCGACTGCGCCCGATGCGCCACAGTTAGGGCAAGTTGCTACGTTCAGCTGTCCGGAAAGAAGAACGGATTTCAAAATCGGGTCCTGCTTGACGTCGACAATACTGAAAACCTGAACCGGATAGGGTGTACCACAGCTCGGGCAGTTGACGCCAATAATCTGTGGCGGAAATGCCAATTCGATCTGCGGCGCACCAGGATCCTGTGCCGGTTGTTCAACGACCTCACCCGGTTCCGGCTGGATCACTTGCTCGTCCGGCTTTTCACTGCTCGGCTTTTCACTGCTCGGCT